>CAMPJN010000199.1 GCA_946886875.1 uncultured Pseudomonas sp. | reverse complement strand
TTTTGAAGGTTAATGCCAGGCTGCAAGCAAGCATTTTGCTGTCGGTACTGCTGGGTTATTGCAATGGCCTGATGGCGGAGGGCAAGCAGCTATTCAATTTCGTCCGGCCCATGGACGCGGTGCAGGTCACCACTGACGATGCGTTCCTGCCGAGCTTGACCGCCGAACCGATCGGCAATGAGGTGCTGCGCCGGGTCACCTTCAACCCTTCGCCCAACCCCAGCCTGCGTCTTGCACCGGAGTCGGGGAGTTGGGATTGGTCGCAACAGAAGGCCGTCGAGTTACGCCTGCAAAATGCCATGGACTGGGCGCTGACCCTCGATGTGCGGATCGACAGCGCCGACGGCGCCAGCTTGCACAGCCGCATCGCCTTGCCGGCGGGGCCAGCGCAAACCCTGCTGCTGCCGCTGCATGCCACATCGCCGCGCGATCAGGGCATGCGCGCTGGCGTACCGATGCCGTGGCTGCATCAGGGCCAGCGCCTATTGTTGGCCGAAACGGCGACCGGCACCCTGGACCTCAGCCAGGTAACTGCGGTGACCTTGTCGATACCCGCGCCCGACGTCGCGCAGAGCATTCTCGTCAGCCAGTTCGGCGTGCGCGACGACGATCTGCGCGCACAGGCCTACCAGGGCATCGTCGATGCCTATGGCCAATTCAGCCGCGGCAGTTGGCCGGGCAAAGTGAAAAACGACGGGCAACTCGTACAAGCCGCCACCCAGGAGCAGGAACAACTGCAAAGCTGGCTGGCCGAGCGCCGCGAGCAGGATAAATTCGGCGGCTGGCTGGGCGCGCAGCGCTTCGATGCCAGTGGCTTCTTCCGCACCGAGAAGCGTGACGGGCGCTGGTTTCTGGTCACTCCCGAGGGCAATCCGTTCTACTCCCTGGGGGTCAATACCGTCACGGCGGAACAGGGGCGCACCTATATCGAAGGCCGCGAGGCTATGTTCGCTGCCTTGCCCAGCGCAGACGAGCCACTGGCCGGCCATTTCGGTAACGGCGACCATCGCAGTGACACCGGCGCCAGCAAGGGCCGTGCCTTCGCCCATGGCCGCTGGTTCGATTTCTACGGCGCCAACCTCGAGCGCAGTTACGGCACGGCCGACCCCGCGCGCTGGCGCCAGCACAGCCTGGACCGTTTACAGGCCTGGGGTTTCAACACCCTGGGTAATTGGAGCGATCCGGCGTTCGCCAGTGACGCGCGCATGCCGTATAGCATTCCGCTGTCGATCCAGGGTGACTACGCGACTATCAGCACCGGGGTCGATTGGTGGGGTGGCATGCCCGATCCTTTCGACCCGCGCTTCGCCATGGCGGCCGAGCGGGCCATCGCCATCGCCTCGCGCGATCACCGTGACGACCCCTGGTTGATCGGCTATTACGCCGACAACGAACTGGCCTGGGCCGGGCCGGAGGACGATCCCAATGGGCGCTATGCGCTGGCCTATGCGACTTTGCGCCTGAGTACCGACGTGCCGGCAAAGCGTGCCTTCCTCAAGCAACTGCGCGACAGATACCGCAACCAGAATGGCCTGTCCAAGGCCTGGGGCATCACCCTCGACGCCTGGGAGCTGATGGAAGACCCGGGTTTCCAGGCGCCGCCGCCGAACCCTCAATACCCGGCCATCGAGCGCGATATGCAGGCCTTCTTGCGTTTGTTCGCAGACACCTATTTCAAGACCATCGCCGAGTCGCTGGAGTGGCACGCGCCCAATCACTTGCTGCTCGGCGGGCGTTTCTCCAGCAGCATCGTCGAGGCGGTTCGCGCCTGCGCCGAGTATTGCGATCTGTTGAGCTTCAACTTCTATACCCGCGAGCCGCAGCACGGCTACGACTTTGCCGTGTTGCGCGAACTCGACAAGCCAGTGCTGGTCACCGAATTCCACTTCGGCTCGCGTGACCGTGGGCCGTTCTGGGCCGGCGTCGCCGAGGTGCACAAGGAAGAGGAGCGCGGCCCGGCCTATGCGCATTTCCTGGCAAAAGCCCTGGAAGAGCCGCAGATCGTCGGCGTGCATTGGTTCCAGTACCTCGATCAACCGGTGACCGGCCGCCTGCTCGATGGCGAGAACGGCCATCTCGGGCTGGTCGGTATCACCGACCGTCCGTGGCAGGGCTTCATCGAAGCGGTGCGCAAGGCTAATCTGGGCGTCGCCAAGTCCTTGCTCAAGGCCGCCAATGCTGGCGCGGCAAAGACCGATACCGACAAGCCCTGAGGCAATGCCGAACGCTTGCCCATCTTGAGGCGGGTTTACAGCAGCGCCCAGAGCGGCAACGATCCGCGCACGAGTACAAGAGGAGCAAAGCGGTGCAGATACAGGGTTATTACGACCTTAAGTTCGAGGCGCTGAAAGAGGCCTTCGCCAGCCTGTTCGACGATTCGCAAGAGCGCGGCATGGCGTTGTGCGTGCAGATCGGCGGTGAAACCGTATTGGATCTCTGGGCCGGTAGCGCCGACAAGGATGGCCAGCAGGCCTGGCACAGCGACACCATCCTCAACTTGTTTTCCTGCACCAAGACCTTTACCGCGGTCACCGTGTTGCAGCTGGTCGGCGAGGGCAAGCTCGAACTGGACGCGCCCGTGGCCCGCTATTGGCCAGAGTTCGCCGCGGCCGGCAAGGAAAAAATCACCCTGCGCCATCTGCTCAGCCACCAGGCCGGTTTGCCGGCATTGCATCAGATGCTGCCCGCCGAAGCCTTGTATGACTGGCAGGCGATGACTACCGCTTTGGCCGCCGAGCAACCCTGGTGGCGGTTGGGCGAGGGCCATGGTTATGCGCCCATCACTTTCGGCTGGCTGGTTGGCGAAGTGTTGCGCCGGGTAGAGGGGCGTGGGCCGGGCGAAAGCATAGTGGCGCGCACCGCCAAACCCTTGGGCCTGGATTTCCACGTAGGGCTGGCCGACAGCCAGTTCGATCGCGTAGCGACCATCAGCCGCGGCAAGGGCAACCTCGGCGATGCCGCTGCCCAGCGTTTGCTCAAGCTGATGATGACCGAGCCGGCGGCGATGAGCACCCGGGCTTTCACCAATCCGCCGTCGATCATGACCAGTACCAACAAGCCGGAGTGGCGGCGCATGCAGCAGCCCGCCGCCAATGGTCACGGCAATGCGCGCAGCCTTGCCGGGTTCTACAGCGGTTTGCTCGATGGCCGCTTGCTGGAAAGCGAGCTGCTCGACGAGCTGACTCGCGAACACGCCCGCGGTGAGGATAAAACCCTGCTGACCTCCACCCGTTTCGGCCTGGGCTGTATGCTCGACCAGCCCGATGTCGCCAATGCGACCTATGGCATGGGGCGATTTGCCTTCGGTCACCCGGGTGCGGGCGGTTCCGTCGGCTTCGCCGACCCGGAAAGAGAGCTGGCTTTCGGTTTTGTCACCAATAATTTAGGACCGTTCGTCTTAATGGACCCCCGTGCGCAAAAACTTGCGCGAGTGTTAGCAGCTTGTTTGTAGCAAGCACGGCTACACTGACCTCGTTTCAGCAACCGTTGCACAACAGCTGCGTCAGGCATTGGATCTGCCGTGGTGATGTTGCAACGGCTTGTAGAGCTATTTATGCAGCCTGCCGGCTGGTTTTCTTTTGATTGCTCCGCGTGTGGATGGACAGATGCTAGCCAACAATAAATTGAAATCGATCTCCTTCGTTGCCTGTCTGATGCTCGCCGGTTGTGCTGGCTCTGAAACAACCAAGAAATCTGCCGCCGTCGTCGCCATGCCGCCACCGGCAGTGACCAAGGCCTGGTTGGACGATTTCCAGCCGCAGCTGACTGAAGCGCTCAAGGGCAGCCACTTCGAGCTGGAGCGTCGGGAGAATCTGCTGGTGGTGACCGCCCCCGTGCAGGGCTCGTTCAACCCCGATCGCCCGCACATGCTGTTGCCGGTGACCCTGGGGCCGATCACGCGTATCGCCAAACTGCTGGAAGCTGACCCCAGCATCGCCGCCGTGGTGCTCGGGCATGCCGACAGCACTGGCGCGGTAGAAAGCAATCGCGACCTCAGCTATCAGCGGGCGCGGGCCTTTACCTCGATTTTTCGTTTGAGCGGCCTGAAGCAGAATCGACTGGTAGTCAAAGGCCTCGGCTCGGACATGCCGCGTGCGGCCAACGACAGCGCCGAAGGGCGGGCGCTGAATCGCCGGGTGGAAATCCTGCTGACCTCGCAAGACACCATGAAAGCGTTGGTGTCCAAGTACAGCCAGCCGGCCCCGGCCACCAAGTTGGCGGCAGTCAAACAAGTTGTTGTCGCAGATCAAGCCAAGTAGATCCTGCCTGGGTAAGCTAGGCCATAGGCGTTCTCGATGGTGCATGAAAGTTGTCTTAGCGCAGCCGATCGAGTGCGGACAATTTCATCAGGATCTAGAAGGGCTTAGCCGTGACCCAAACCTTGGCCGATATGCGCCGTGACTACACCCGCGATGGTTTAAGCGAGGCGCAAGCGCCGTTGGAACCCTTGCCGCTGTTCAAGCAATGGTTCGCCGATGCCGTGCGCACCGAGCAACTGCCAGTCGAACCGAACGCCATGATGTTGGCCACCGTAGATGCGGATGGGCGCCCGCATTGCCGGGTGCTGCTGCTCAAGGGTGTGGATGACAGCGGTTTCACCTTCTTCAGCAGCTATGACAGCGCCAAGGGCCAGCAGATGACGGCCAGCCCTTATGCCGCCATGACCTTTTTCTGGCCGAGCCTGGAGCGTCAGGTGCGCATCGAAGGACAGGTCGAGCGGGTTACCGCCGCCGAATCCGATGCTTATTTTCAGGTGCGCCCGCTGGGCAGCCGCCTGGGCGCCTGGGCGTCGCCGCAGAGCCAGGTGATCGCGGATCGCGCCGAGTTGGAAGGGTTGTTGGCGGAAACCGAACAACGTTTTCTCAACCAGGCGCCGCATTGCCCACCGCATTGGGGCGGCTACCGTCTGCGGCCCGAGCGTATGGAGTTCTGGCAGGGGCGCTCCAGTCGTCTGCATGATCGTCTCAATTACCGTCTGCAGGCGGACGGTAGCTGGTTGCGCGAGCGCCTGGCGCCCTGAGGTTCCCCCGGGGAGTGCGTGTTGTATGCGCTGAGTGGAGTGAACCCGGGTCTGCTGGAATGAAATACCGGCATTGTGCCCGGTAGTCTTTGCGGCAGGTCTGCGGCTTGAAACGCAAACTTTTGCGGTAATTTGCGGATGACAGCCGCGTGCAGGGCGCGGTCTAATGCCGAAAAGGCTCCCCGGAGGAATTCTTATGCGCAAATCCAGCTTGTTGATCGCTTCGTTCACCGCTGCGGCCCTGGTGCTCGGCGGTTGCGCCTCCAACCTGACCGGCGACACCTATTCGCGTGCTGAAGCGCGCACCGTGCAGACCGTGCGCCTGGGCACCATCGAGGCCTTGCGGCCGGTGAAGATCGAAGGCACCAAAACGCCGATTGGCGCCGGAGCCGGCGCGGTGATCGGCGGTGTCGCCGGCAGTGGCGTCGGCGGCGGTCGCGGCAGCACCGTGGCCGCGGTTATAGGTGCGGTGGCCGGTGGCCTGCTGGGCGCCATGACCGAAGAAGGTCTGACTCGCACCCAGGGCGTGGAAATCACCGTGCGCGAGGACGACGGCAGCCTGCGCGCCTATGTCCAGCAAGTGGAAGAAAACCAGATTTTCCGGGTGGGCGAACGGGTGCGCATCATG
Organism: uncultured Pseudomonas sp.; assembly: GCA_946886875.1. The sequence goes on along the minus strand of CAMPJN010000199.1, from coordinate 1,276 downwards.
ACCGTTAACGGCACCAGCCGTGTGACCCACTAACAGCTCGTCAATCTCGCCCAGGTTCCGGGCATGCGGAACGCTCCCAGGGCCACGCACACTAAGCACTATCGAAGCCGGATCGGCGTTTGCCGATCCGGCTTTTTCTTGCAAACGATTCGGTGGGCCAGGGCCTGTTGGCTGGCTGTGCATGGCCGCATGGCGTGTTTCCTAATGCTTCTAACCATGACGGCGCCCCAATAGATATGGATAATCGCGCAATTATTCTGTGCTGACAGAGGCTTAGATAATCCAGCGGACGCAGATCCGCAGTAAAAACAACAGCTGAGGCACCAGCTGGGACGCTCACCGCCGGCCATTACTGGCCGGCGGGTTCGCATAAGGGGTTTCACATATGACGCTTGCGTTAATTATCGCCTTGCCGTTTTTCGGTGCGTTGCTGCCGTTGTTGGCAGAACGTTTAGGGCGTTCGGCCTGTGCCGTGGCCACCGGCCTGGCTCCGGCTGCTGCCTTGGTGCTGCTGCTATCGCAACAGTCGGCGGTGTTCGCCGGTGAACTGATCAAGGTCAAGCTGGCGTGGCTGCCCGCGCTGGGACTCAACCTCAGTTTGCGTCTCGATGGCTTGGGTTTTCTATTTGCCCTGTTGATTCTCGGCATCGGCCTGCTGGTGATTCTCTACGCCCGCTATTACCTGTCGAAAAAAGAGCCTATGGGGCGCTTCTTCGCCTTCTTGCTGTTGTTCATGGGTTCCATGCTCGGCGTGGTGCTCTCGGAAAACCTGCTGCTGATGCTGATGTTCTGGGAGCTGACCAGCCTGTCGTCGTTCCTGCTGATCGGTTTTTGGGGCGCCCGCTCGGACGCCCGGAAAGGTGCGCGCATGGCCCTGGCCGTCACCGGCGGCGGTGGCTTGGCATTGTTCGCCGGGATTCTGCTGCTCGGCCATATCGCCGGCAGCTTCGAGCTGTCGCAGGTGCTGGCGGCCGGCCATGCGATTCGCGCCCATGCGCTGTATCCATTGGCACTGGCGCTGGTGTTGCTCGGCGTTTTCACCAAGTCGGCGCAGTTTCCCTTCCACTTCTGGTTGCCCCATGCGATGGCGGCACCGACCCCGGTTTCGGCCTATCTGCACTCGGCGACCATGGTCAAGGCGGGTGTTTTTCTGCTGGCGCGTTTGTATCCCGCGCTGGCGGGCTCGGAATGGTGGTTCTATCTGGTCAGCATCACCGGTCTGGTGACGCTGCTGGTGGGCGCCGGCATGGCGCTGTTCCAGCATGACCTGAAAGGC
>CAMPJN010000198.1 GCA_946886875.1 uncultured Pseudomonas sp. | reverse complement strand
AATCGCTGCCTTGCGCGATGGAGACCAGCATGAGTGCGATTCTGATCAAAGCCCCTGCCCTGACGATCAAGGCCGGACCACGAGCCATGGCGCGGATACGCGAACGCGGCCTGCAGCCGGCCGACGTGGGCACCCTGCCGGGCGCTGCCGGCGGCCCCAAAGCGCTGGGCATTCAAGGGCTGGACTTGGCGCTGTTCGGCGACTGGCTGACGCGTGCGCCCCGTGAGCGCTCGCTGATCGGTGCTTCCATCGGCTCCTGGCGCTTCGCCAGTGCCTGTCTACCGGATGCGGCAGCCGGGATTCGCCGCCTCGGTGAGCTGTACACCGAGCAGCGTTTTGCCAAAGGCGTGAGCATGGCCGAAGTTTCGCAAAGCTGCAGGCTGATGCTCGAGCAACTGTTGGAGGATCAGGACGACCAGGTGCTGAGCAATGCCCATTACCGCCTGAACATAGTCGTGGTGAAAAGCCACGGCCTGCTCCAGCACGACCATCGCGGCGCCCTCGGGCTTGGTTTGTCCTCGGTGATCGGCAGCAACCTGCTCGGTCGGCCACACCTGGCCAGGCACTTCGAACGGGTGATCCTGCACGACGCACGGCTGCTACCACCGCTGAATGCACTGAACGATTTCCCCTCGCGCTACCTGACCCTGGATGCCGGCAACCTGCGCCATGCCCTGCTCGCCTCGGGCTCGATCCCCATGGTCATGCAAGGTGTGCGTGACCTGCCTGGCGCCGGTCCCGGTACCTATCGCGACGGCGGGCTGCTCGACTACCACCTCGATTTGCCCTACAGCGGCGACGACATCGTGCTTTACCCGCATTTCACCGACCGGGTGATTCCCGGCTGGTTCGACAAAGGCATGCCCTGGCGCCGCGGCAATACCACGCGACTGCAGGACGTATTGCTGCTGGCGCCCTCGGCCGATCACCTGGCGCGCCTGCCCCACGGCAAATTGCCGGACCGCAAGGATTTCAGTCGCTACCTGGGCGACGATGCCGGCCGTGAACGTTACTGGCGCAAGGCCATGGACGAGAGCCGTCGGCTCGGCGATGAGTTTCTCGAGTTGGCCGACAGCGGGCGTCTGGTCGAACGCATGCAGCCGCTTTAACATGCGCCTTGCGCCAAGATGCCATGCTTGAGCCTGCCGCTTCGCGAGTAAGCCGGCATGCTACCGCGGCGCTTCTGGCGATCAGCCCCCTTCAACAGGCGCACCAAGGAAGGCGAGATGAAACTAGCAGTCGCGATTATCCATGGCATCGGCACCCAACCAGACAGTCGCGACCTTGAAGGACAGTATGCATATTCCCAGCGCCTGATCGCCGGTCTACGGCAACAATTAGGGGGCGAGGCCGATCAGGTGGCCTTCCAAAGCCTGTATTGGGCCAGCGTACTGGATAAGCGCCAGCTGGAGTTCCTCGACGGCTTGCGTGATCAACCGGTGCGCTGGCGCTGGCTCAGGCGCATGGTCACCCTGTTTCTCGGCGATGCCAGCGGTTACCGCAAAGTCAGCGAGGCCTACGACACCACTTACCAGGAAGTGCACCAATGCGTGCGCGCCGGGCTCAATGCATTGCGCGCCAAGGTCGATGCCAATACGCCCTTGGTGGTTCTGGCCCATTCCCTGGGCGGGCATATTTTTTCCAACTATGCCTGGGACCAACAATGCATCAATAAAACCCCGAGCTGCCCGCTCGATCCCTTTATCGCCCTGGAAACCCTGGCAGGCCTGGTGACCTTCGGCTGTAACATCCCACTGTTCACCTTTGCCTGCGATCCGGTGGTGCCGATTCGCTTTCCTGGCCATTGCCTGCCTGAGGCGGTACGCGAGCAAGCCCGCTGGCTCAACCTCTATGCCCCGGCCGATCCCTTGGGCTATCCGCTACGGCCGTTGCAGAACTACGCCGCGGTGGTCGCCGAAGATCGCGCCATGCCGGTAGGCTCTTGTTTAAAACGCCATACCCCGCTGAGCCATTTCGAGTATTGGAACGATAAGAACTTTCAAACCTACATCGCCCGCTACTTGCATCAGCTGTTATCGGCGTGCCCCTCCGACACCGAGATGACGGCCCCGCTGGTTGTGCAATAGCAGCGTTCAGGCAAGCTAACTTAGCGCCGGAGTTTCAGGGAATGTTGTTTCGGTTTGTTTGTCCAAACATGCACAGCGCACGCTTTGAAACTTATTTTTTAAAAATAAGGTTTTTTTGTTCCGCCGATGTGACTTTACAGTTCGATGAAGCCATCAACAGTTATGACAGGCCGGCATAACATGCATGAATGCAGGCCAACGCTACTAGGGATTACCTCGGAGAGACCGACCCCATGAACGCCCCGCTGCGTTTTAACGAAGCATTACTGATCGCCGATCGCGCCTTTCTGCCTTTCCAGTGCATTGCCTGGGCTCCCCAGGACGGTACTGGCGCACTCAGCCTCAGCGTCGTCGACCGCACCAGCACACGCCTGCTCGGCCGTACCCAATTGTCCTGCAATACCTATAGCGACCCGGTTCAATTCGCCAAGGTGTTGGAAGCATCGCGCTATGAATTAAGCCAAAAGGGCTTCGATCTAGCGCCGTGGAGCATGCCGGAATAAACTTCCGAGCCTGCCCCCGTTCTCCCGGTTATGCCTGCAAGCCGACCCAGGCTCTCTATCTCGCATAACCGGGCAACGCTTCGCTTTAGTTTCACTCCGGTATATTAAAACGCCGCCTCCAAGCGATTAAATCGCACGCTGCCCCCCGCCTTTAAAACTTAAGTTTTGTTCTGCAGCGCCTTGGCAATGCGTTCTTTTGCCGCACCCGCGAACAACTGCGTCAGAAAAAAGCTGAACTTACTCCCGCATTCACCGGCCAATCAGTCATCGGTTTGATGGAGTTAACCGGCATGAGCGCATTTGATTGGCAACGCATGCTCTGGGATCAGGCAACCCTGGGGTTTCTGGGTGAAGTAGCGGTTCGCACGTTGCTGGCCTATGTTGTGGTTTTCCTGTTTCTGAAAGCGGCGGGTAGGCGCGGCGTACGGCAAATATCGCTGTTCGAGCTGGTGATTATTCTGACCCTGGGCTCGGCGGCGGGCGACATGACCTTCTATGAGGATGTGCCACTACTGCCGGTGATCAGCGTGTTCCTGGCGATGAGCGTGCTGTATCGCCTGACCACCCTGCTGATGGGCAAGTACCCACGGCTGCAGGCCTGGATGGAAGGCCAGCCGTTTGTCCTGATCCGCAATGGCGAATTCGAGCTGCAAACCCTGACCCGCGGCAATATCTCCCATGACGAGTTCCTCATGGAATTGCGCCAGCATGGCGTGGAGCATCTGGGCCAGGTCCGCCTCGGCATCGTCGAGGTCAACGGTGACGTGAGCTTGTACTTCTACCCGCGCGACACCAGTCGACCAGGGCTTTCGGTGCTGCCGGAGGCATACAGAACGCTGTTCACCCGCGCACCGAGCAGCATGCTCTGCGCATGCAACATGTGCGGTGCTCTGCAGCATATTGAGGCAGGCCAACAGTTGGGCTGTCCTCGTTGCGGTCGTAACCGCTGGGGAGAAGCTGTCGATACCCCCTATATCCGCTAAGCATGAGCAACAGGCAGCGGATGGCCTGCCATCACATGGCGAGATATGTGGGTTTATTGTCATTGCGGCCAAAGCCGTGCGCCGGGCAAACTGCGTCCAACCCCCGCGGAGAGCCTTCCATGGATGCGCCCCACACGATCGCCTGCCTGCTTTACCCGGATGTCATGAGCCTGGATGTCAGCGGCCCACTACAGGTTTTCGCCTCGGCCAACGTCGAACGGCAACGCCAGGGGCTGCCGCCCCACTACCGGATACTGGTGCTCGGTGAACGGGTCGGCGCCATGCCGACCTCCTCCGGTCTGCAAATGGTCGCCGAGCAAGCTTGGCCGGGCACGGACCCTAGCGGCATAGATACGCTGCTGATCCCGGGCGGCGTGGGCGAGAAAGTCCAGTCCGAGAATCCCGTTCTGCTGGCCTGGCTGCGCGCCGCTGAGCTCCAGGTGCGGCGACTGGGCTCGATTTGCTCCGGCGCCCTGATTCTGGCCGCCGCCGGCTTGCTCGACGGCCGCCGCGCCACCACCCACTGGGCCGATGCGGAACATCTGCGCCAGGCTTATCCCGCCGTCGAAGTGCTCGCCGACTGCCTGCACACCTATGACCCGGACGACGCTCAGGGTAACGGCCATATCTTCACCTCCGCGGGGGTGACGGCGGGCATCGACCTGGCCTTGGCGCTGATAGAGGCGGACCTAGGTCGCGCCATGGCTTTGGCCGTGGCGCGGCGCCTGGTGATGTTCCTGCGCCGGCCCGGCGATCAGGCCCAGTTCAGCGCCTTGCTCGCCCCGGACCCCGACCGCGTGCCGCGCCTGGCCGCCCTGCTCGATTGGATCCCCGCGCACTTGCATCAGGATCTCTCGCTTGAGGCGCTGGCGGCCCAGGCGCATATGACCCCGCGCACCTTATCCAGGGTATTTACCCAGGAACTGGGCATGGGGCCGGGGCGCTATGTGGAGCGTGTGCGCCTGGAAGCCGCGCGCAACCTGCTGCAAGACGCCCAGGCCTCGATCAGTACGGTCGCGCGCTTGACCGGCTTCGGTCACCCGGAAAATTTGCGCCGCACCTTTCATAAACATTTGGCGGTTAGCCCACAGCAATACGCCGAACGTTTCGCCTGATCCTTCTGCCCTGGAGTGAGCCATGCTGCAACTGCGCCCCAATTGCGAGTGCTGCGACCGCGATCTGCCCGCCGATTCGCCCGATGCCCTGATCTGCTCGTTCGAATGTACCTTCTGCCGCGATTGTGCGACTCAGCGGCTCAACGGGCATTGCCCGAACTGTGACGGCGAACTGCTGCAACGACCACGACGTCCCGAGGCAAAACTGAACCGGTTTCCCGCGTCGCCAAGTCGTATCCACGCCGCTAACCCCTGCAACCCAGGATCGAGGTGATCCATGCTGTTATTGACCAACGCCAGCGTTCTTCGCTTGTTTCTCGGCCAAGCCCTGTACTGGAGTTGCAACCTTATCGGCATCACCCTCACCTCGCTGGTGGGATTGCAGTTGGCGCCGTTGAATATCCTGGCGACGCTGCCCCTGGCATTGCTGGTGCTGGGCAATTTGCTCGCGGTGCAGCCGCTGTCGCTATTCATGCAGCGGCGCGGCCGCAGGCGTGGCCTGGTGCTGGGCGCCGGCTGCGGTATTGTCGGCGGCCTGCTCGGCGCCTTGGGGGTATGGCTGGCCGACTTCAACCTGTTCTGCTTGGCCGCTCTGCCGTTGGGGGCTTATCAAGCCTCGGCAATGTACTACCGCTTCGCTGCGCTGGAAGCCGTGGACAGCGCTCAACATGGCCGCGCCAGCGCTTATGTGATCGGCGGCGGCGTGCTCGCGGCATTGATCGCGCCGAGCCTGGCGCTCTGGTCGCAGAACGCCTTGAGCAAACCCTTTGCTGGCGCCTATCTGATGATGGCGGCATTGGCGGCAGGCGGCATGCTGTTGATGGCGCAACTGCGCGAAGGCGCTGCGCCGGCGCCGGGTAAAGGTGGTTGGGCGGCGGTACGCGAGTTGCTCGGGCGCCCGCAGATCCGTGCAGCCATCGCCACCACGGCGGTCGGTCATGGCCTGATGATCATGATCATGACCGCCACGCCTCTGGCCATGCAGTTCTGTGGGCTGTCGGTGGCGGACGGCTCACAGGTGATTCAGTGGCATATGCTCGGCATGTTCCTGCCCGCGTTCGTTGCCGGTCAGTTGGTCGACAAGCTCGGCAGCGCCAAGGTCGCGGTATTGGGTAGCCTGGTTCTGCTGGTGAGCGCCGGCATTGCCCTGAGCGGCTTGGGCAAGGGACATTTTCTGCTCAGCTCCTTTCTGCTCGGCGTGGGCTGGAATCTGATGCTGATTGCCGGCACCACTTTGCTTGCCAGCGGCCATAGCCCGGACGACCGCGGCAATGCTCAAGGCTTGATGGAGTTGAGTAACGGCTCGGTGGCTGCCGGCGCCTCCTTCGCCTCCGGTGCGCTGATCAGCACCGTCGGTTGGAGCGCGGTCAACATCGGCATATTGCCGCTGGTGGCGCTGGTTCTGTTGATGTTGCTGCCGCTGCGGAGCAAGACGCTGGTCCGCTATTCCTAACAGGCCGTTGAAAAACTACCTGCGTTGGCAATACTGCGTTAAAAACAGGCTCGGAATGCTCATGTACAAAAGTACACTCCGCTTCCTCGCCTGTTTTTGCCTTGTCTTACCTGCCTCGCCTACGTTTTTCCACGGCCTACTAATCCCTCAGCCCTTGTAGCAGTTGGTCTGATTGCGCCCACCTTCCTTGGAGGCGTACAGCGCCTGATCGGCCCGTTCGATCAGTTGCTGATGGCCATTGGTGGGGCAACTCAGGTCCGCCACGCCCAGGCTGATGGTGAAAGGGATGCTTTGATTCTCATAGGTCACCACCAATGACTCGATGCGCTGACGCAGGCGTTCGGCAAACAGCATTGCCCCGGCGCTGTCGATATCGGGCAATAGCACCACGAATTCTTCACCGCCATAGCGTCCCGGGTAATCGGTATCGCGCACCTGCTCACGCATCACCTCTGCGACCGCCTGGATAACCTTGTCACCGGCCTGGTGACCATAGGTGTCGTTGACCGCTTTGAAGTGATCGATATCGAACATCACCAAGGCGGCCATGCTCTGATAACGCCGGTGCCGGGCGTACTCGTGTTGCAGGCACTCTTCCCAATAGCCGCGGTTATTCAGGCCCGTCAGTCGGTCAGTGCGCGAAAGGTGCTTGAGTTGCTGATTGACCGCCTGCAGCTGCTGCTTGTTGGTGGCGACATTGGTCACGTCGTAGATGATCAGGCAGATATACTCGACCGTGGTATTGACCCCCTGCAACGGCAAAAGCACCGTGTTCTGGTACATGAAGTCTTCCTGCCCGGTTATCGGCTGGTAGTTCT
>CAMPJN010000197.1 GCA_946886875.1 uncultured Pseudomonas sp. | reverse complement strand
GCGCTCTGGAAGGCTTCCGCCTCGCGCACATCGAGGGTGAAGATGCACGAGGACAAGCCTTGTGGCACTTCGTTGTTCAGGCGCAGCGCCTCGTCGAACTCGCGGTAGCTCAGCACATACAGGATGGGCGCGAAGGTCTCGTGGCGCACCACCGCGCTTTGCGCCGGCATCTCCACCAGGGCCGGGGCGACGTAGTAGGCGTTCGGGTAGCTGTCGCTCAGTTGGCGCTCGCCGCCAAATACCTCACCGCCTTCCTCACGGGCTTGGCTCAAGGCATCCTGCATGGCCTGGTAGGCCTGTTGGTCGATCAGCGGGCCGACCAGATTGCCTTGCAGCGGGTTACCGACGCGGATTTTCGCGTAGGCGGTTTTCAGGCGGCTGACGATCTCGTCCTTGACCGATTCGTGGGCGATCAGGCGACGCAGGCTGGTGCAGCGTTGCCCGGCGGTGCCCACGGCGCTGAACAGAATGGCGCGCACGGCCATATCCAGATCGGCGCTCGGCGCCAGGATCATTGCATTGTTGCCGCCCAGTTCGAGGATGCAGCGCCCGAAGCGCGCCGCCACCTGCGGCGCCACCTCGCGGCCCATGCGGGTGCTGCCGGTGGCGCTGACCAGAACCACACGCGGATCGGCCACCAGGGCTGCGCCTGCGTCGCGGTCGCCGACAATTAGTTGGCTAAGCGCGGCCGGGGCATCGCCGAAGGCGTGCAGGGCTTTCTCGAACAGCGCCTGACAGGCGAGGGCAGTTAGCGGGGTTTTTTCCGAGGGTTTCCAGATCACCGCGTTGCCGCAAACCAGGGCCAGGGTGGCATTCCAGGCCCAGACTGCGACCGGGAAGTTGAAGGCGCTGATCACCCCGACCACGCCGAGCGGGTGCCAGGACTCACGCATGTGGTGGCCGGGGCGCTCGGAGGCGATGGTCAGGCCATACAGCTGACGCGACAAGCCGACGGCGAAGTCGCAGATGTCGATCATTTCCTGCACTTCGCCCAGGCCTTCCTGGGTGATCTTGCCGGCTTCCCAGGACACCAGCTCGGCCAGGTCGGCCTTGTGTGCGCGCAACACTTCGCCGAACAAACGCACCAGTTCGCCGCGCCGTGGTGCCGGCACGCTGCGCCAGCTTTCGAAAGCCTGCTGTGCGGCGGCGACTTTGGCGGCTACCGCACTGGCTGGTTCCAGGGTCACGGCACCGATGCGGCTGCCGTCGATCGGGCTGTTGATCACATGGTTGCCAGTGGTGGCGGTCTGGGCGTTGACGCCCAAACGGCTGAGCAGGTTGTCGACCATCAGTGTCTCCTGTCGCAAGCTTGATTGAATTTATGCGTGGCACTCAGTATTAATCTGCATGCTAGAAGCTCACAAGTGAGCTTTTGTTGATATGTCATTCCCTCAATTCATGCTGAAGCCGCGAGTCCGCCATGTCCAAACGCTTGATGCCTTCTATGACCGCGCTGCAGTGTTTCGAGGCCGTGGCGCGCCATTTGAGTTTTACCCGCGCCGCCGAAGAGCTGTTCCTGACCCAGAGCGCGGTGAGCAAGCAGGTGGCGCAACTCGAGGACATGCTCCAGCACTTGCTGTTTCGGCGGATTCGCCGACGCCTGCAACTGACCCCGGCCGGCTCGTTGTATTTGGCCGAGGTGAACAAGGTCCTCAACCAGGTCGAGATGTCGACCCATTACATCCTCTCCTATGGCGGCAACACCGAGGTGCTTAAGGTGGCGACTCAGCCGACCTTCGGCGCGCGTTGGCTGATTCCGCATCTAAAAGGTTTCGGTCTGGCCAACCCGAATATCCACTTGGATCTGCACAACGTGCTGGAGCCGTTCGACCTGCTGCAGGGCAAGGCCGATGTGGTGTTTTTCTTTGGTCAGGGCACTTGGCCTGGCGCCGAGTGCATTGAATTGTTCGGCGAGGAGGTGGTGCCGGTGTGTGCGCCGGATATGTTGGCCAAAGGCATCGCCAGCGCCGAGCAGTTGGGCGAGCAGGTGCTGCTGCAATGCGCCTCGCGCCCGGAAGCCTGGCACGACTGGTTCGACAGTCTGGGGCTGCAGAGCAACCACAGCTACCACGGCCCGCGCTTCGAGACCTTTCATATGTGCATCCGCGCCGCCCAATGTGGCTGCGGCGTGGCCCTGGTGCCGCGCTTTCTGGTCGAGGAGGAGTTGCACGAGGGCAAGCTGGTGATCGCCTGGGAACATGCGCTGCGCAGCGGCGGCAAGCATTTTATGGCCTATGCCGAACACGCCGCCGAAGTGCCGAAGATTCGCAGTTTCGTTGTCTGGATCAAGGGTCAGCTCGGCAACCAGTAAGCGCCGCAGGGGAAAACGGTCGAGAAAAAAAGGAATAGTTGGGCGAATTTTTTTCGTTTGCCGGTGAGGCCAGGTTACCGATCTGATGGCGCGCATCCATTTCCCCGAGGAGCCGCGCCATGCATCCCGAGCATGCCCATATCAGCCAATCCCTGGCCATCGTCCACCCGATCATGCTCAGCCACGGCCGCAATGCCGAGGTCTGGGACGACTCCGGCAAGCGCTATATCGACTTCGTCGGCGGCATCGGTGTGCTCAACCTCGGCCATTGCCACCCACGGATCGTCGAGGCGGTGCGCGAGCAGGCCGGGCGCCTCACCCATTCGGCGTTCAACGCCATCCCTCATCAGGGTTATGGCCAGTTTATGGGGGCCCTCGCGCAGTTCGTGCCGGTGTCCTATCCGTTGTGCGGCATGCTCACCAACAGCGGCGCCGAGGCCACCGAAAATGCCCTGAAAATCGTTCGCGCTGCGACCGGGCGCTGCGCTGTGGTGGCCTTCGACGGCGGCTTCCACGGCCGCACCCTGACCGCGCTCAACCTCAACGGCAAGGTCGCGCCCTATAAACAGAAACTCGGCAGCCTGCCGGGTCCGGTCTACCACCTGCCATACCCGAGTGTGGACAACGAAGTCAGCGTCGAACAGGCGATGGCTGCCATGCAGCGCCTGTTCAGCGTCGAGATCGATGCGGCCGATGTCGGCTGCATAGTGGTCGAGGCGGTGCAGGGCGAGGCGGGCTTTCAGGCGCTGGACGCCGGTTTCGCTCAACACCTGCAGCGCTTCTGCGATGCCAACGGCATCGTGCTGATCCTCGATGAAATCCAATCCGGCTTTGGCCGCACCGGGCAGCGCTTTGCCTTCTCCCGGCTCGGCATAGAGCCGGACTTGTTGCTGTTGGGCAAAAGCATGGCCGGCGGTTTGCCGCTGGGTGCAGTGGTGGGGCGTAAAGCATTGCTCCATGCTCTGCCCAAGGGCGGTCTGGGCGGCACTTATTCGGGCAATCCGCTGGCCTGCGCCGCCGGCCTGGCGACACTGGAACTGATGAGCGATGCCAACCTGGCCACTTGGGGCGAACGCCAGGAGCAATGTGTGCTCAAGCACTACCAGCGCTGGCAGGACAGCGAGCTGGCGCCGGCTCTTGCACGCCTGACCGGCGTCGGCGCCATGCGCGGCATCGAACTGCGCGCTGCCGATGGTGGCCCCGGCAGCGAGCGCCTGAGCCGGTTGCTAAGCGCCGCACGTGAGGCCGGTTTGCTGCTGATGCCCAGCGGCAAGTACCGCCACATCATCCGTCTATTGGCGCCGCTCACCGCCGAAGCCGAGGTGCTCGACGAAGGTTTCGCCATCTTCCGGCGTTGCTTGCAGGCGAGCCTTTGAACTGAATGATTCCAGCGAGGAATGACCTCTGGAAAATTAGTCGTTTGAGACGACTGGCAGTCCTGCACAGAATGCCGCGAGCAGGAACGAGCAAAGCGCTAGCCGATGTTGCTAGAAACAAGGGTGGTGCGAGGAGTGGAATTGCATGAATAACGATGCCTTTGTCAGCCCGGACCAGATCCGCGCGCGTTTCTCCCAGGCCCTGTCAGCCATGTACCAGGCCGAGGTGCCGCTGTACGGCGAGTTGCTGGAACTGGTCGCCACGCTCAACCAGCAGACCCTGGTCAACGACCCGCAACTCGCCGAACAGCTGCGCCAGGCTGGCGAACTGCAGCGCCTGAGCGAGGAGCGGCATGGCGCCATCCGCCTCGGTACGGCCGCCGAATTGGCGACCATGGCGCGGTTGTTCGCGGTGCTGGGTATGCAGCCGGTTGGTTACTACGACCTGGCCAGCGCTGGTGTACCTGTGCATGCCACGGCGTTTCGCCCGCTGCATGAGGCGTCACTACGCCATAGCCCGTTCCGCGTCTTCACCTCGCTGCTGCGCCTGGAGTTGATCGGCGATCCGGCGCTGCGCCAGCAGGCCGAGCGTATTCTCGCCGGCCGGCAGATTTTCACCCCCGGCGCGTTGGCCCTGATCGAGCGCTTCGAGCAGCAAGGCGGGCTCACCGAGCAAGAGGCGCAGGCCTTTATCGAGCAAGCGCTGGAGACCTTCCGTTGGCACAGCCAGGCCGGAGTCAGCGCCGCGGTCTACCAGCAATTGCAGGCGCAGCACCGGCTGATCGCCGATGTGGTGGCGTTCAAGGGCCCGCATATCAATCACCTCACGCCGCGCATTCTGGATATAGATGCGGCCCAGGCCGAGATGCCGCGCCATGGCATGAATGCCAAGGAATGGGTGGAAGGCCCACCTCTTCGGCGCCATCCGATCCTGCTGCGTCAGACCAGCTTCAAGGCGCTCGACGAGGCGGTGCAATTCAGTTGCGCCAGCCCAGGGCAACATAGCGCCCGCTTCGGCGAGATTGAGCAACGCGGCGCGGCGCTTACCGCCAAGGGCAGGGCGCTCTACGACCAATTGCTGGAAGCCACCCGCGAGCGTTGCGTGGGCGTCGCCAAGCAAGATTACGCCCAGCACTACGCGCAAACCCTGGCGCAGTGTTTTGCCGACTTTCCCGATGACCTGGAGATGTTGCGCCGTCAGGGCCTGGCGTTTTTCCGCTACCGGGTTACCGAAGCGGGGCGGGCGGCTAAGGCGGCGGGAACCCTGGCCGGCGATCTGGACGCCTTGCTCAGGGCCGGGCAACTGGCCTGCGAACCGCTGGTTTACGAGGATTTCCTGCCGGTCAGTGCCGCGGGCATTTTTCAATCCAACCTGGGCGAAGCCAATCGCGAGCGCTATCAGCAGGATGCCAACCGCGCCGAATTCGAGCGTGCCCTGGGGCAGCCGGTGCAGGACGAACTGGCGCTCTATGCCGATTGCCAAAGCCGTTCGCTGCACGCCTGTGCCACTGAGCTGGGGATAGATTTCGCGTAGGCAGATTTTGGCTAGATAGAACCGCACTCACGCCGCATTGCGGATACTGATTGAGCTAGATCCCCGGCAGCCTTTGTCGGGGATTTTTTTGCCTATGTGCCCCGTTATGTGTTGCAGCGCGCGGGCCAGCTAAGTAATGCCTGAAAGCGGCAATTCGTAGCGTAGGTCGGGCCGTGCAGGTTAGGTGCATGACCACGGACTACTTGTTGATGCCGAATCAATTGCGCCGCAACCCACCACTGGGCCAGGCCGAAGACCGCTTGGTGGGTTACGTGGCGCACATATCCCGCAGTTGCTTCACCAACCCGGTTCCGCGCCACTAACCCACCCTACAAAAGCGGCCTGCAACACATGATTGGGGCAGAGCCTTTTTATCGGTGCGACAACGATTTCGCGTGTGCAATCGAGTCATTTTTGGAATGAACCGAGTCCTTATTTTCGTTTGAGCGCGGCCGGCTTAGTTGGTTAGATCGACTGGCGTCATCACGTACAAGAATAAGAAAGGTAACCGCCATGCAAGCTTCCGTACCCGCGCTGGAAATCCGTGATCTGCACAAACGCTATGGCGACCTTGAGGTGCTCAAGGGCGTTTCACTGACCGCCCGCGACGGCGACGTGATCTCGATCCTCGGTTCCTCCGGCTCCGGCAAGTCGACCTTCTTGCGTTGCATCAACCTGCTGGAAAACCCCAGCAAGGGCGAGATTCATGTCGCCGGCGAGCAGCTCAAGCTCAAGGCCAGCCGCCACGGTGAACTGGTGGCCGCCGACAACCGGCAGATCAACCGGCTGCGTAGCGAGCTGGGCTTCGTCTTCCAGAACTTCAACCTGTGGCCGCATATGAGCGTGCTCGACAACATCATCGAGGCGCCGCGCCGCGTGCTCGGCTTGAGCAAAGCCGAAGCCATCGAGCGCGCCGAAGCGCTGTTGGCCAAGGTCGGCATCGGCGACAAGCGCCACGTCTATCCCAACCAGCTTTCCGGCGGTCAGCAGCAGCGCGCGGCCATCGCCCGCACCCTGTGCATGGAGCCCAAGGTGATCCTGTTCGACGAGCCAACCTCGGCCCTGGACCCGGAAATGGTGCAGGAGGTGCTGGGCGTGATCCGCGCCCTGGCCGAGGAGGGCCGCACCATGTTGCTGGTCACCCACGAAATGAATTTCGCCCGCCAGGTTTCCAGCGAAGTGGTGTTCCTGCACCAGGGCCGCGTCGAAGAACAGGGCAGCCCCGACCAAGTGTTCGACCAGCCGCAGTCGCCGCGCTGCCAACAGTTCATGTCCAGCAACCACTAACGGAGCAACACGCATGCATAACTACAAGAACATCCTGCTCGCTGCCGCCGCTACCTTGATCTTTAGCGCCCCGGCTCTCGCCGCCGACAAACTGAAGATCGGCACCGAAGGCGCTTACCCGCCGTTCAACCTGATCGACGCCAGTGGCGAGGTCGGCGGCTTCGATGTCGAAATCGCCCAGGCTCTGTGCGCCAAGATGCAGGCCGAGTGCGAAGTGGTGACTTCCGATTGGGACGGCATCATCCCGGCGCTGAACGCGCGCAAGTTCGACTTCCTCGCCGCCTCGATGTCGATCACCGATGAGCGCAAGCAGGCAGTGGATTTCACCGAAGCCTACTACACCAACAAACTGCAGTTCATCGCGCCGAAGGCGCAGTCGTTCAACACCGACGCAGCCAGCCTCAAGGGCAAGGTTATCGGCGCCCAGCGCGCCACCATCGCCGGCACCTGGCTGGAAGACAACCTCGACG
>CAMPJN010000196.1 GCA_946886875.1 uncultured Pseudomonas sp. | reverse complement strand
ACATCCCGGTATTCGACAGCGGCGAAAGCACCTTCAGCTTCGCCTCGCTGTGGCGCGAGAATCGCTTCTCCGGCAAAGACCGCATCGGCGACGAGAACAAGTTATCGCTCGGCGTAACCAATCGCTGGATCGAGCCGAACGGCTTCGAACGTCAGCGCTTCAGCATCGGCCAGGCCTTCTATTTCGAAGACCGCGAAGTGCAGATGCCTGGCATCGACTACCGCACCCGCGATGACGCCCAGGCTTCGCAGTCGCCCTACGCACTCGAATACGTCTACCGCTTCAACCGTGACTGGCGTCTGACCTCCGACTTCAACTGGGATCCGGACACCCACCACACCCGCTCCGGTAGCGCTATGTTCCACTACCAGCCGGAAGACAACCCGAACAAGGTGATCAACGCCGGTTATCGCTACCGCAACGACACCGTACGCTATGACCGCGACAGCGGTAACTGGGTGGTTGGCGGCGGCGACTACGGCACACCGGGTAGCCCGAACTACATCAAGGACTACTACAAGATCAGCCAGCACGATTTCTCGATCATCTGGCCGATCGTCCCGCAGTGGAGCGTGATTTCCCGCTGGCAGTACGACTACGGTCGTAGCCGTACCCTGGAAGCCTTCGGCGGTTTCGAGTACGACAACTGCTGCTGGAAGTTGCGCCTGATCAATCGTTACTGGATCGACTACGACGAAGTCAGCCTGAATCCCTCGCTTAATGACGAGCCGGATCGCGGCATCTTCCTGCAGGTCGTGTTCAAAGGCCTGGGCGGTGTAATTGGTAGTAAGGTTGAGACTTTCCTCGACGAAGGCATTCAAGGTTATCGTGAACGTGAAGATCAAGCTTTCTGATTTCGTGCGCCCGCTGCTGCTGGGCGCGCTGTTTCTGGGTACCGCGGCGCAGGCCGAAGTACGTCCACTCAACCGCGTCGTGGCGATTGTCGACAACGACGTGATCATGCAGAGCCAGCTCGACGCGCGCCTGCGCGAAGTGCAGCAAACCATCGCCAAGCGCGGTGCCAGCTTGCCGCCCGAAGACGTGCTTAGCCAGCAGGTGCTCGAGCGTTTGATCATCGAGAACGTCCAGCTGCAGATCGGCGACCGCTCCGGCATCCGCATCACCGATGAGGAACTCAACCAGGCACTGGGCACCATTGCCCAGCGCAACGGCATGAGTATCGAGCAGTTCCGCGCCGCCCTGGTGCGTGATGGTTTGTCCTACGAGGAAGCCCGCGACCAGGTGCGCCGGGAAATGATCATCAACCGGGTGCGCCAGCGTCGTGTCGCCGAACGCATCCAGGTCACCGACCAGGAAGTGCAGAACTTCCTGGCTTCCGACCTGGGCAAGATGCAGCTTTCGGAAGAGTTCCGTCTGGCCAACATCCTTATCCCGGTGACCGAGGGCGCATCGTCCGAGGCGATCCAGGCCGCCGAACGCAAAGCCAAGGCGATTTATCAGCAGACCCGTGAAGGCGCGGATTTCGCCCAGTTGGCAATTGCCAACTCGGCCAGCGAAACCGCCCTGGAAGGCGGCGAGATGGGCTGGCGTAAAGCCGCACAGCTGCCGCCTCCGTTCGACTCGATGATAGGCGCGCTGACAGTGGGCGAAGTCACCGAGCCACTGCGCACTCCCGGCGGCTTCATCATGCTCAAGCTGCTGGAGAAGCGCGGCGGCGATACCCTGGTACGCGACGAAGTCAGCGTGCGGCATATCCTGATCAAGCCCAGCGAGATCCGTAGTGAAGCCGAAACCAAACGCCTGGTCGAACGCCTGCATCAGCGTATTCTTGCTGGCGAAGATTTCGGCGAACTGGCGAAAAACTTCTCCGAAGACCCGGGCTCCGCGCTTAACGGCGGAAGCCTGAACTGGATCGACCCTAGCGTGCTAGTGCCGGAGTTCCGCGCGGTGATGAACGATACCGCCAGCGGCGAAGTATCCAAGCCATTCAAGAGCCCCTACGGTTGGCACGTACTGCAGGTCATGGGCCGCCGCGCCACCGACAGCAGCGCGCAGTTCCGCGAGCAGCAGGCGATGAATCTCCTGCGTAACCGCAAGTACGACGAGGAGCTGCAGACCTGGTTGCGGCAGATCCGCGACGAAGCCTATGTCGAGATCAAGCTCTAATCGGCTGACCTCGAACTGAAGAGCCCGACTCCATGCCAAGCGCAGAGTCGGGCTTTTTTTCGCCTGGCGCCTCACCGTTCCCCTTGCCGCCGACATGCACCGCCTTCTCCCACCGGGGCAAGGCCACTAAGATGGCGCACTATCATTAGCTTATTCCGGCGCATCGCTGACGCCGCCCATTCGAGAGCCCGCCGATGACCGCGCCCCGACTTTTTGCACTGACCCCCGGCGAACCAGCAGGCATCGGTCCCGACCTGTGCCTGTTGATGGCGCGCGAGTCGCAGCCGTACCCGATAATCGCCATCGCCGACCGCGGTTTGCTTAGCGAACGTGCCCAACAACTCGGCTTGGGTATCCAGCTGATCGCCGTCACCCCCGGTGCATGGCCGCAACAACCCGCGCAAGCCGGCAACTTGTATGTCTGGGATACGCCCCTGGCCACGGCGGTGACCCCAGGGCAACTGGACAAACGCAATGCCGCCTACGTGCTGGAGACGCTAACCCGCGCCGGCCAGGGCTGCATCGCTGGAGATTTCGCCGGCATGATTACCGCCCCGGTGCATAAAGGCGTGATCAACGAGGCAGGCATCGCGTTTTCCGGGCACACCGAGTTTCTCGCCGAACTGACCCACACCGAACAGGTGGTGATGATGCTCGCCACTCGTGGCCTGCGCGTGGCCCTGGTGACCACCCACCTGCCGCTCAAGGAGGTGGTGGCGGCCATTACCGGCGAACGCCTGAAGCGCGTGACCCGCATTCTCGATCACGATTTGCGCAATAAATTCGGTATCGCCCACCCGCGCATCCTGGTCTGCGGTCTCAACCCCCATGCCGGCGAAGGCGGCCATCTAGGCCGTGAAGAAATTGAAATTATCGAACCGGCGCTGGAACAATTGCGCGGCGAAGGCATGACCCTGATCGGCCCGCTGCCGGCGGACACCCTGTTCACCCCAAAACACCTCGACCAGTGCGACGCGGTACTGGCGATGTACCACGACCAAGGCCTGCCAGTACTCAAGTACAAAGGCTTCGGCGCCGCGGTCAACGTCACCCTCGGCCTGCCGATCATCCGCACCTCGGTCGATCACGGCACTGCGCTGGACCTGGCCGGCAGCGGTAATATCGACAGCGGCAGCCTGCAAGTCGCTCTGGAGACCGCCTTTCAAATGGCCGCCAGTCAAAGTTGAGCTACAAGCCTGGCGGGGTGCCGTCAGCGGCCGCAACTGGTAAGCTGCGCGCCTTGGTAATTTTGCTTTGGGCACTGGCTTGCCGCTTGTGGCTCGAAACTTGGAGCTGCTGTCTTGTCCGATCATCCCCAACACCGCGCACGCAAGCGCTTCGGCCAGAACTTTCTGCACGACGCCGGCGTGATTCATCGCATCCTGCGCGCCATCCATGCCCGTGAAGGCGAGCGCATGCTGGAAATCGGCCCAGGCCAGGGTGCCTTGACCGAGGGGCTGTTGAACAGCGGCGCGCAACTCGATGTGATCGAGCTGGATCGCGACCTGATTCCGATCCTCAACGGCATGTTCGCCGCCGAACCGCGCTTCCGACTGCATCAGGGCGATGCGCTGAAGTTCGACTTCGCCAGCCTCCAACCGGCGCCCCATAGCCTGCGCGTGGTCGGCAACCTGCCTTACAACATCTCCACGCCGCTGATCTTCCATTTGTTGGATAACGCCGCGCTGATCCGCGACATGCACTTTATGCTGCAGAAGGAAGTGGTCGAGCGCCTGGCCGCCGAACCTGGCGGCGGCGACTGGGGCCGGCTGTCGATCATGGTGCAGTACCATTGCCGGGTCGAACACCTGTTCAATGTCGGCCCTGGGGCTTTCAATCCGCCACCCAAGGTCGACTCGGCAATCGTGCGCCTGGTACCCCATGAGGTTCTGCCGCACCCGGCGAAGAATCATCGTCTGCTCGAACGAGTGGTACGCGAAGCCTTCAATCAGCGCCGTAAAACCTTGCGCAACACGCTGAAGAAACTCCTACCGGCCGAAGCGATCGAAGCTGCTGGCGTAGACGGCAGCTTGCGCCCCGAACAACTCGACCTGGCCGCCTTCGTGCGCCTGGCCGACCAGTTGGCCGATCAGCCCGAGGCGGGCGGACAGCAGCTAGACTGATCCGTGCACCGTTAACGCGTGCGGTGCCGCAGAACCTCCGCCCTGCGCCGCCGCACTCCAGCGCACGGGCCGCGCGCGGCTTAGCAGGCAGCGTTCAATGCACTTTGGGTGCAGCAGATTTGAGCAGGTTTTTGTATATGCCCGATCATCGTTACCAAATCGACGTCAGCGTCGCCACCCGCTACCTCCCGGAGCAGTCGCTGCCGGAACAGAACCGGTTCGCCTTCGCCTATACCGTCACCATAGTCAACAACGGCCAGTTGCCCGCACAGTTGCTTTCGCGCCACTGGGTCATCACCGATGGCGACGGCCGCGTGCAGGAAGTGCGCGGTGCCGGCGTGGTCGGCCAGCAACCGCATATCGCCGTAGGCGCCAGCCATACCTATAGCAGCGGCACCGTCATGGCCACCCATGTCGGCATCATGCAGGGCAGCTATTCGATGCTCGCCGAAGACGGCAAACGTTTCGACGCCAGCATCGCGCCTTTCCGCCTGGCCGTACCCGGATCACTGCACTGATGGCTACCTATGCCGTCGGCGACGTGCAAGGCTGCCTGCAACCCCTGCAATGCCTGCTGCAACGCGTGGCCTTCGACCCCGCTAAAGATCGCCTCTGGCTGGTCGGCGACCTGGTCAACCGAGGCCCTCAGTCGCTCGCCACCCTGCGCTTCCTGTATGGCATGCGCGATGCCGTGACCTGCGTGCTGGGCAATCATGATTTGCACCTGCTCGCGGTCGCGTACAACATCGAACGCCTGAAGAAAGCCGATACCCTGCAGGAAATCCTCGATGCGCCGGACCGCGACCTGCTGCTCGACTGGCTACGCCGGCAAAAACTGCTGCACTACGACAGCGAGCGCAAAATCGCCCTGGTGCACGCTGGTATCCCACCGCAATGGACCCTGCAAAAAGCCTTGAAGCGCGCCGGCGAAGTCGAGGAAGTGCTGCGCGACGATGCGCGCCTGCCGCTGTTCCTCGACGGTATGTACGGTAACGAGCCGGCCAAGTGGGACAAGGATCTGCACGGCATCACCCGCCTGCGGGTAATCACCAACTACCTCACCCGCATGCGTTTTTGCAAAGCCGACGGCACCCTGGAACTGAAACACAAGGAAGATGCCGACACCGCCCCCAAGGGCTACGCCCCCTGGTTCAGCCATCCCCGGCGTAAAACCCGCGACGTGAAGATCATCTTCGGTCATTGGGCGGCATTGGAAGGCAAATGCACCGAACCCGGCCTGTTCGCTCTGGATACCGGCTGCATCTGGGGCGGCGCCCTGACCTTGTTGAACGTAGACAACGGCGAGCTACATCGCTGCGAGTGCCCGAAGGAGCACCTATGAACGAATTCAAACGTATCGCCCCGCAACAGGCCCAGACGCTGCGCGAGCAAGGCGCGGTAGTGGTCGATGTGCGCGACCCACAAAGCTTTGCCGCCGGTCATATCGCCGGCTCAAAGCACCTGGACAATCACTCCCTGCATGACTTCATTGCCAAGGCCGACCTCGACCAGCCGCTGATAGTCGCCTGTTATCACGGTAATTCCAGCCAGAGCGCGGCGGCCTACCTGGTCGGCCAGGGCTTTGCCGAGGTCTATAGCCTGGATGGCGGGTTCGAGCTCTGGCGCGCGACTTATCCCGAAGAAACCGCGCAAACGCCCGTGGAAGAATAATTTTATTGCCCCGCCAAGGCCGCGGCAGCCCTGGGCTGCGGCCTCTCTCCGATGAACGGTAATATCCTGTTATCGATCGCTGGCCCTTTATCTCGCCGATTACGAACTATCCTTTAGCTCAGGCCATCAAATTACAGGTAGAGCCGGCCAACCGGCACCCGGGCCATCGGTAAGACTTTTAGGTGTATGGGGGATTTTCATGTCACGCACGTGACAGCGTCCAGGCACCCGCATGACCGATACCGGACCGGCTCCAAGCATCGAGCGAGGTGACGTCATGAGTATATTCAGCCACTTCCAGCAACGTTTCGAGGCGACACGCCAGGAGGAATACTCCCTTCAGGAGTACCTTGAGCTGTGCAAAGAGGATCGCGGCGCCTATGTCACCGCGGCCGAGCGCCTGTTGCTGGCGATTGGCGAACCGGAGCTGGTCGACACGTCGAGCAACTCGCGGCTATCGCGAATCTTCTCCAATAAAGTCATTCGCCGTTACCCGGCCTTCGCCGATTTCCACGGCATGGAAGAATGCATCGACCAGATCGTTTCCTATTTCCGCCATGCCGCCCAGGGCCTGGAAGAGAAGAAACAGATCCTCTATTTGCTGGGCCCGGTCGGTGGCGGTAAATCGTCTCTGGCGGAAAAGCTCAAGCACCTGATGGAGAAAGTACCCTTCTATGCGATCAAGGGCTCGCCGGTGTTCGAGTCGCCACTGGGGCTGTTCAACGTCGATGAAGACGGCGCCATCCTCGAAGAGGAATACGGCATTCCGCGGCGCTACCTGAACAGCATCATGTCGCCCTGGGCGACCAAACGCCTGAACGAATTCGGCGGCGATATCAGCCAGTTCCGCGTGGTCAAGCTCTACCCCTCGATCCTCAACCAGGTCGGTATCGCCAAGACCGAACCGGGCGACGAGAACAACCAGGACATCTCCGCGCTGGTCGGCAAGGTGGATATCCGCAAGCTCGAGGAATTCCCGCAGAACGACGCCGACGCTTACAGCTATTCGGGCGCGCTGTGCCGGGCCAACCAGGGCCTGATGGAATTCGTCGAGATGTTCAAGGCGCCGATCAAGGTGC
>CAMPJN010000195.1 GCA_946886875.1 uncultured Pseudomonas sp. | reverse complement strand
GCGCTGGCCAGGCCGATAAAGCCACCGAAGGTAACGCTGTAGAAAAACATGAACCACCAGCTGTCGCGGTCGCCCAGTGCTCGCAGGTAATCGGCAGCGGCTTTCGGCTTCGGACGCTCAGGCGAATTCTTCGCCAGAAAGGCGAACAGCACCACGGTGATCAGCAGCGGAATCAGTGCCCAGCCGAATACGTTCTGCCAGCCGAACAGCGCTGCCAGACCCGGGGCGAACAGAGCGGCAAAGACGGTGCCGGAGTTGCCTGCACCGGCGATGCCCATGGCCTTGCCCTGGTGCTGCGGCGGGTACCACTGTGAGGCCAGCGGTAGAGCTACGGCAAAGGCGGCACCGGCGAAGCCGAGGAACAGGCCAAGCAACAGGGCATGTTCGTAGCTGTTGACACCGATTCTCCAGGCGCAGAACAGCGCCACTATGACGATCACCTGGCCGATCAAACCGGCAGTCTTGGGTGACAGGCGATCGGCCAGAAAGCCCATCAACAAGCGCAGTACGGCGCCAGCGAGAATCGGCGTCGCTACCATCAGACCGCGCTGCTGGGCGGTCAGGTCGAGATCGGTGGCGATCTGCACGGCCAATGGGCCAAGCAGGTACCAGACCATGAAGCTCAAGTCGAAATAGAGGAACGCGGCGAACAGCGTTGGTGTGTGGCCGGATTTCCAGAAACTCGTATTCATCGAAAACCTCATCAGCAAAATAGGATCCCGGTCGGATATGACGCACCATGGTCGTGGACACGGCGCGCCACATCCCACCGGGGAGATGTCGCACTTGTGGTGCAACATCCTGAGGCCGAAGCCGCAGCTGGGTTGAGAGTGACAAGCGGGAGCGTTGGATCACAGCACTCGCGCCGGCTCCAAACGCTGGAGCATGAAACGAAAAACGCCGCATAAGCCGATCACCCGGAGGTGTGGTTTATGCGACGTCTTTGTCGTTTATCGAGCAGCCACCGTTGGCCGCCTTTATCCATGTATAAGCAAAAGCCAAGCCAATACCAGAATAGGGCGATTTTTCAGGGGGTTGGGCTATTTAGGTGCCCGCTGCGTGATGCAAAAGGGAGCGATATGTTTATTCGCGCACCTTAACGGGGCGCCATCAGCGCCCGTTTGCTGTAGAGCGGCTGATACTTGCACCGCTTGTAAGCATGCTCGCCGACATGTCGAGCATCTGGCGCTCGGTGGCGTGCGTCGGTTGCGGCATAACCAGCAAGGGGAGAGCGATCAGGCTGGCGAGCAGGCCGGCGTAGCGGGTGTGGCTGCGCAAAACTGACATTGCGATTCCCTCCGTTATTGTTGTGCCCTAAGGCGTAGCAGATGAATGGCGCACTGTCACGGCAATGGTGCGTGTCGACCGGTGAGCGGTAGCGTAGGTGGCACTTCTGCGACCGACGGCTCTGCCGCGCGGCCTGGAGCTTGAAATCCATGTCCCTGGGGGAGACCGCTGCAAGGGCATGGATGTTCGGCTGTTATCGCCTCTTATTTTTCTGTTGACGCTTTGGTTTTTGTGGCGTAAGCGTTTTTAAGTGGCTGTGAGAAATTGGGCTGTGTTCTTCGCTCTTCAGGGCCGGCGGCAATTGTCGGCGCCTGAGACACGAGATGGAGGGCAAACGAGATGGAGGTGTGTGGTGAAGCGACACTATTACATCAGTGACGACCTCGATGACCTGGAGGTTCTCGAGCATGAGTTGGAAGCCGGCGGTATCAGCACCGAACAGATTCACGTGCTTAGTGAACGGGACGCCGATGTGCAGCAGCATCGCCTTAACGACGTGACCTCGTTGATGAAGCAGGATGTGGTGCATTCCGGGATAGTCGGTGCGGTGGTGGGCGTGGTGTTGGCGCTGCTGGCCCTCGGCGGTGCCTATTTATTGGGTTGGACCGACTCGCCCGCGGGCTGGACGCCGGTGGCGTTCCTGGCCATCGTTATCCTCGGGTTTTGCATGTGGGAAGGCGGTTTTTTCGGGATACAGGTGCAGAACAGTCAGTTCAGGCGGTTCAAGCAGCGGCTAGAAGAAGGCAAACACGTATTCTTCGTCGATGTCGAGCCTGAGCAGGAAGGACGGTTGGAGCAAGCGGTCAAACATCACCCCATGTTGATCGTGGCCGGGGTCGACCCATCGGCGCCGAGTATGGCGGTGAATTTTCTGCAGCGATTCAATCGCTTCAGGCGCGCCATCTAGCGGACTTGTCGTCCGCTAGGCGCCCGGCATAGGTCGCCGGGCGCCGAGCGGACTCAGTGTGGCGACGCTTACTGCAACCAGTTGACCTTGGGGAATTTGCCGCTGAAGGTCGGCGGCATTTCCACCACTTGCGCGTGGCGGTAGTTGAAGAAAACGAAGCCGGATTTGGCCATGGCGATCAGTGCGCCATCCTGCGGGCGGCTGATGCGGAAAATGATATCGCCGCCGTATTTGTTGAAGTCCATCACCCCGACCTCGAACCACAGCTGGTCGCGCGCGTGGGCCTCGGCGCGGTAGGTGGTCGCGAGGTCGGTGACGATGATGCCGATACCGTCCTCGCGGGTTTCCTCGATACCGAACTCGAACAGAAAGCGCGCCCGCGCTTCGGAAATCATCGAGATCATCGAGTCGTTACCTAGGTGGTTGGCGGCGTTGATATCGGTGACCCGCACGGTCAGCTGCGTGCTGTAGCAGAACTGGTCTTCGGGAAATTCGAGCTTCAGGCGGGCCATGGACAACTCTCTCGGGTTTGGATGCCGCCATTGTACGGCGACCAGCCTGTGCTGGCTAAGCGTTGCCCAGGACCCGAATGCTAACGGTGCAAGCTATTGAGCCAGTAGAACCTCACCCGGCCACCTTCGTCGCTGGGGCCGTAATTGTCCTGGATGTAGGCGCCTGCTTTGAAATACAGCAATTGTGGATCCCAGTAGCCGCTTAATTGCCGGTACAGACCGCCCTTGTCACCGTCGCTGCTGCTGACGCTAACACCGAGTTTTCCGCTGGGGGTGACACGCAAGTCATAACCGAAGCGTTCGCCGAGCTGGATGTTTTCCGCCAGCAGAATGTTTTCCACTTCTGAATCCCCGGGGCGTCGGCGCAATAACAGTTCGAGGCGGCCGATGCCGTGCAAGTAGTGATATTGCAGCTTGAGCAGGGGATCGTTCTCGCTGCCCTGTTGGTCTTTGCTATGGATCTGACCAATCACGATCTTGTTCTTGCTCGGTACCTGATTGACCGCCATTACGGCGCTCAGATAATTGTCCGCGTTGGCGTGGTGCCAGAAACTCAGGCTGCCATCGCTTTGCGTTTCGCGCAGTTCGCTGCGCGGGTAGCGGGCGTCCGCGGTATGCGAGCCGTTGACCGGCACCCAGAAACTCACGCTGCCGTCGGCATGGCGGCGAAAGTACTGGCTCTGGTAATTGTTGTTCAGCTGCGCGGTTTCAATGGTGGTGGGGCTGCTATCGGTGGGAATCGAGAGATTCCAGGTAGTCAGGTCGAGCACGGTAGATCCTTATTACGTCGAGGCTTTATACGCTCCCGGTAGGTCGAGGGCTCCTTTTCGGTGGTCTTGGTTGGATGAAGTTCAATCGGCCTGATAAATGGCGCCGTTGTAAACAATGAAACCCGCGTTATGCGGGTTTCATTGTTTACAACGGCGCCACTCAAGCGGCCGGACGTTGCTGTTTCTGGTAGAGGAATTCCAGCACCGCGGCGCGGTACTCGTGGTAGCGGGCGTCATGGGCCAAGGCGATACGCTCGCGCGGGCGTTCCAGTTCGATCTGCAGGATTTCGCCGACGCTGGCCGCCGGGCCGTTGCTCATCATGACGATGCGGTCAGAGAGCAGCACGGCTTCGTCGACATCGTGGGTGATCATGATCACGGTGTTGCCGAGGTCGGCGTGAATCTCCATCAGCGAATCCTGCAGGTGGGCACGGGTCAGGGCATCGAGCGCGCCGAAGGGCTCGTCCATCAGCAACACCTTGGGCTGCATGGCCAGCGCGCGGGCGATGCCGATGCGCTGCTTCATGCCGCCGGAGATTTCGCTGGGGCGCTTGTCCTTGGCGTGCATCATGTGCACCAGCTCCAGGTTGTGTTCGATCCAGTCGCGCATTTCGTTGCGCGACTTGCTGCCGCGAAATACCTGGCGCACCGCGAGCTCGACGTTCTGGTAGCAGGTCAGCCAGGGCAACAGGCTGTGGTTCTGGAACACCACTGCGCGTTCCGGGCCTGGCGAATTGACTTCGCGGCTGTCGAGAATCACCCCGCCGGTGGTCGCCTGGTAGAGCCCGGCGACTATGTTCAGCACGGTGGATTTACCGCAGCCGGAGTGGCCGATCAAGGAGACGAACTCGCCCTTGTCGATTTTCAGATTGACGTTCTGCAGCGCGCAGTACAGGCCGTGGTCAGTGGGGAAGCTGATGCCGACGCCGGATAGTTCAAGGTGTGGATGGCTCATGACGAACTCCTGAATTTAGCGATCAACGTAGGTCGGCATTCTTATCCCAGCTGACATGGCGCTGGAGCATAAGCATGAGGCGGTCGAGGGCGAAGCCGATCAGGCCGATAACGACCACCGCGACCATGATTCGACCGAGCGAGTTGGAGCTGCCGTTCTGGAACTCGTCCCAGATGAATTTGCCCAGGCCGGGGTTCTGCGCAAGCATTTCCGCGGCGATCAGCACCATCCAGCCGGTCGCCAGGGACAGGCGCAGGCCGGTGAAAATCATCGGAATCGCGGCTGGCAGGACGATCTGCCGCACATGGCGCAGCGGCGACAGGCTGAGCACGCGGCTGACGTTCTGCAGATCCTTGTCCAGATTGGCCACCCCGACCGTGGTGTTGATCACCGTCGGCCACAGGCAGCACAGCGCCACCGTAACCGCCGAGGTGACGAAGGATTTGGCGAACAGCGGGTCGCTGCTGGTGTAGACGGCACTGACCACCATGGTCACCAGCGGCAGCCAGGCCAGCGGCGATACTGGTTTGAAAATCTGGATAAGCGGGTTGATCGCGTTGTAGATCGGCTTGCTCAGGCCGCAAACGATGCCCAGGGGGATAGCCACCAGCGAGGCGATGAGGAAACCGGTCATGACCGTATAGAGGCTGGTAAATATCTGTTTGAAGAAGGTCGGTTTGCCGGTGTAGGGGCGAATGCTGACGGTCGCGTCGGGGTTTTTCGCGAGTTTCTCGGCATTGCGTTGTTCCTGGCGCTCGAAAAAGGCATCGGCCTTTTTCTGCTCGCGCAGGTGCTCGTTGACCAGGGCGCCGAATTGGCTGGCCACCTGGCTCGGGCCAGGGAATTTGCCGAGGCTGGTGTCGATACTGCCGGCAACCATTTGCCAGAACAGAAGGAAAACCACTACGCCGATCGCGGGCATCAATACGCTGGGTAACCAGCGCTTCAGGGCCGCGCTACGGGCGGATTTCAGGGCATCTTGAATAGGCTGGGCGACGGCTGGATTGCTCATCGTCATGTCCTCGAAGCAGAGGGGAGCCGGAGTGTCCGGCTCCCGGGGGCAGTGAATGCGTTACAGAACCGAGTCGGCCTTCAGGCCAATCTTGAATTGATTGATGTACTCGTTCGGCTTGCGCCCGTCGTAAGTCACGCCATCGATGAACTCGTTGGTCGGCGCGCGGAAGCCTTCTTCGCTGGCAGCGGGGAAGTCTTCTGCTTTGGCCTTGCCTTCCGCGATCAGCTCGTCCGCCGCGCTGCGGTACACCGCCGGCAGGTATACCTGCTTGGCGATATCGAAGTACCAGCTGTCGGGTTTTACTTCGCCGATCTGCCCCCAGCGGCGCATCTGGGTCAGGTACCAGATGGCGTCCGAGTAGTAGGGGTAGGTCGCGTTGTAGCGGAAGAACACGTTGAAATCGGGTACGTCGCGCTTATCGCCCTTCTCGTATTCGAAGGTGCCGGTCATCGAGTTGGCGATCACCTTGGCGTCGGCGCCGACGTATTCGGGACGCGAGAGAATTTCCACGGCTTCCTCGCGGTTGGCGTTGTCGTTCTCATCCAGCCACATGCCGGCGCGGATCAGCGCCTTGACCATGCGCTTGTGGGTTTCCGGGTTGGCGTCGGCCCAGGCTTTGGAGACGCCGAGGACTTTCTCCGGGTTGTTCTTCCAGATTTCATAGTCGGTGATCACCGGCACGCCGATGCCCTTGAACACCGCGGCCTGGTTCCAGGGCTCGCCCACGCTGTAGCCGCTGATGGTGCCGGCCTCCAACGTGGCCGGCATCTGCGGCGGCGGGGTGACCGAGAGCAGGGCGTCGGCGTTCAGGGTACCGGTGATGTCGCCCTTGGCTGGGGCGTAGTAGCCCGGGCTGATGCCACCGGCGGCGAGCCAGTAGCGCAGTTCATAGTTGTGGGTGGAAACCGGGAAGACCATGCCCAGGTTGAACGGCTTGCCCTTGGCTTTGTACTGCTCAATGACCGGCTTCAGTGCGTCGGCCTTGATCGGATGCACCGGTTTGCCGTTCTCCATTGGCACGTGCTTCTTCATTTCTTCCCAGACCGCATTGGACATGGTGATGCCGTTGCCGTTGAGGTCCATGGAGAAGGCGGTGACCACATCGGCCTTGGTGCCGAAACCGATGGTCGCGCCCAGGGGTTGCCCAGCAAGCATATGCGCGCCGTCCAGTTCGCCGGTGATCACCCGGTCCAGCAGCACCTTCCAGTTGGCTTGGGCTTCGAGGGTGACATACAGGCCTTCGTCTTCGAAGAAGCCTTTCTCATAGGCGATCGCCAGTGGAGCCATATCGGTCAGCTTGATAAAGCCGAGCTTGAGTTCGTCTTTTTCCGGGCTGGCGGCCTGGGCCAGTTGCAGGGTCATGGGCGAGAGCAACATAACGGCAGCGCAACCGAGACCGGTCAGGGTGTTTTTCAGTAAGGAGCGGCGAGCAATGGAGTTACGCATAGTGGTTCCTCAATTATCAGAAACGAAAAAAAACGTCGCGGACAGCTCGGCCTGTGAGGGCAAGGTGTCTTTGACGTCTTTGTCTATTCGTCCCGATCACCGCCGTTGGCGATCCTAAGA
>CAMPJN010000194.1 GCA_946886875.1 uncultured Pseudomonas sp. | reverse complement strand
GCTTCAACGCCGTGCAGTCCTACACCGTCGCCAGCTCGCTGCACGACACCTTCGGTTTGCCGACCTACATCAGCGGCATCGCCCTGGTAGCGGTGATCGCGCTGATCATCTTCGGCGGCATCAAGCGCATCGCCAAGTTCGCCGACGTACTGGTGCCGGTAATGGCGTTCTCCTACATAGCCATGGCGCTGTTCGTGATCGGCAGCAACGTCGAGCTGATCCCGCAGACCCTGGTGCTGATCGTCAAGAGCGCCTTCGGCCTGGAACCGGCCTTCGCCGGTGGCATAGGCGCGGCCATCATCATGGGCGTCAAGCGCGGCCTGTTCTCCAACGAAGCAGGCCTCGGCAGCGCGCCCAACGTAGCCGCGGTGGCCGCGGTCAAGCACCCGGTCGCGCAAGGCATCGTGCAATCGCTCAGCGTATTCATCGACACCATGATTCTGTGCAGCTGCACCGCCCTGATCATCCTGCTCTCCGGGGTCTATCAACCCGGCACCGAGATGGCCGGCGTGGTCCTGACCCAGACTGCCGTCGCCAGCGTCGTCGGCGAATGGGGCCGGGTGTTCGTCAGCATCGCGCTGCTGCTGTTCGTTTTCACCACCCTGATCTATAACTACTATCTGGGTGAAAACGCGCTGGGTTTCTTCAGCAGCAACCGCTGGCTGGTGCAGACTTATCGCGTGCTGGTGATTGCTCTGGTGCTTTGGGGTTCGATGCAAGATTTGGGGACGGTCTTCGCCTTTGCCGACGTGACCATGGGGTTGCTGGCCATCGCTAACCTGATCGCCCTGACCCTGCTGTTCAAGGTTGGCCTACGCCTGATGCGCGATTACGACAGCCAGATCAAAGCCGGCGTCGAATCGCCAGTGTTCGATCCAAAAGCCTTCGCCGATCTGGATCTCGATCCAGAGGCTTGGCCTGAGGCTCCGCTGGCACCGCTCGCGCCTCTTGCCTCGTGGCCGGCAGACAAGCAACCGGCAAGCGCCCTGCAACACCGCTGACTTGTAGCCGCCCGGTATTTACCGGGCGGTATTTTCTGCGTCATGCGTCCCATGTCGACCGTGGGTCGGCTAGGGACTCTCCGCATTTCAGGAGTGTCACCATGCGCCGTTACTTTTCTCGTTCGCTGTTGTTTTGCCTGCTGTTCACCACCCTCGCCCGCGCCGAACTGCCGCCCGACTATAAGGTCGTGCTGCTGACGGAGAACTTCCCGCCATTCAACATGGCCGATAACAACAAAAACTTTGCGCGCGACAAGAACATCAAAGGACTCAGCGCCGATATCGTGCGGGAAATGTTCAAACGCGCCGGCATCAAATACACCCTCACCCTGCGCTTCCCCTGGGATCGCATCTACAACTACACGATGAAAACGGCCAACCACGGGCTGTTCTCCACCTCCCTGAGCGATGCGCGAAAGCCGCTGTTCAAGTGGGTCGGCCCCATCTCCAAGTATGAAAGCGTGCTGGTCGGCCTCGACAGCAGCCCACCGCTGAAGGACCTGGAAGAGGCCAAGGCCTATCGCATCGGCGCTTACCAGAGCGCGGCCGTCAGCCAATATATCGAACGCCTCGGCTTCACCCCGCAAAATGCCCTGCGCGATCAGGAAAACATCCGCAAGCTGCAACAAGGGAAAATCGACTACTGGGCCACTTCCGATCCGGTTTGGCGCTTCTATGCCAAGGAACAGAACGCCACCGGGATGAAAACGGTATTGAGCTTCCACACCTCGGACCTCTATCTGGCGCTGAACAAGGACATCCCCGACGAAGTGGTCGAGCGCCTGCAAGCGGCGCTCGACGAGATGCGCGCCGAGGGTTACGGCACCTGCAAGAAGAACCCTGAGCTTTGCTAATAGGAGCTTTGCTGAACCACTAGCAGGTAGTTTTTCAACGGCCTGCTAGCAGGACCACCACGCCGGAGCTTAGGCGGTTGACCGTCCAGGCTCCGGCGTTTTCAATGGCGGCATTGCCGCCCCCTCATTGTTCAACGGCCTGCGACGCCGCAGCCGCCCAGTTCAGGAAAAGCTATGCACGCCCCCGCCCAACGCCGTCTGCTGCTCTACACCGGCGGCACCATCGGTATGCAAATGAGTGCACAGGGCCTGGCCCCTGCCTCCGGCTTCGAAGAGCGGGTGCGCGCGCAGCAGGCGCTGGAGCATGGCCTGCAACTGCCTGACTGGCGCTTTCGCGAGCTGTTGCCGGCAATCGACAGCGCCAATATGAGCCAGGCCAACTGGCTGGCGATGGTCGCGGCGATTCGCAGCGGTATCGAAGAGGACGGCTGCGATGCCGTGCTGCTATTGCACGGCACCGACACCCTGGCCTACAGCGCCGCGGCCTTGAGCTTTCTGCTGCTGGGTTTGCCGGTGCCGGTGGTATTGACCGGTTCGATGTTGCCGGCGGGCAGCCCGGACAGCGATGCCTGGGACAAC
Source organism: uncultured Pseudomonas sp. (assembly GCA_946886875.1). The sequence continues at coordinate 4,592 of CAMPJN010000194.1, read as the reverse complement.
CTGTTCGGCGCCATGCAGGCCTTGCAGCAAGGCGTTGCGCCCGGCGTGCATCTGTTTTTCAACGGTGCGCTGATGCATGGCGCGCGGGTCAGCAAACTGCGCAGCGACGCCTTCGATGCTTTCGCCGTGCTGCCGCGCCAGCGCCAGAGCGAGCGGGCGGCGTCTATCCCTGCGAGCATCGATTATCGTCAGCCGCGGCAGCCGGTGAACCTCGCCGTGTTGCCGCTATTCCCCGGAATCCAGGCCGCGCATATCGAGGCCCTACTGGCCAGCGGCGTGCGCGCTCTGCTGCTGGAGTGCTACGGCAGCGGCACCGGCCCGTCGGACGACGCCGCACTGCTCGCCGCGCTGAAAAATGCCCATAAGAATGGCGTGGTGCTTGCCGCGATCAGCCAGTGCGCCCATGGCCATGTCGAATTCGGCGTCTACGCCGCCGGCAGCCAGTTGGCCAGCGCCGGCCTCGTCTCGGCCGGCGGCATGACCCGCGAAGCGGCGCTGGGCAAGCTGTTCGCCCTGCTCGGCGCCGGATTGAACCAAGCCGAGGTCGAGCACTGGTTCGCCTTGGATCTGTGCGGCGAGCGCGCAGATTGACAGGCCGCTGAAAACTACCTGCTGATCTAATCAGAACGCCGGAACGACCGCGCCCTGGTATTTCTCGGCGATAAAGGTTTTGACCTCTTCGCTATTCAGCGCTTTGGCCAGCTTCTGCATCGCGGCGCTGTCTTTATTGTCCGGGCGCGCGACCAGGATGTTGACGTACGGCGAGTCGCTACCTTCGAGGATCAGCGCGTCCTCGGTCGGCTTGAGCTTGGCTTCCAAGGCGTAGTTGGTATTGATCAGCGCTAGGTCGACCTGGGTCAGCACACGCGGCAGGGTGGCCGCTTCCAACTCGCGCACCTTGATGTTCTTCGGGTTCTCGGCGATATCCCGCGGCGTGGCGAGGATACCGGCCTCTTCCTTGAGCACTATCACCCCGGCCTTCTGCAGCAATAACAGGGCGCGGCCACCGTTGGTGGCGTCGTTGGGAATCACCACATTGGCGCCCAGCGGCAACTCGGCGATGCTCTTGTGCTTGCTCGAATAGGCGCCGAAGGGTTCGACGTGCACACCGGCAACGCTGACCAGCTCGGTGCCGCGGCTCTTGTTGAACTCATCCAGGTAGGGCTGGTGCTGAAAGAAGTTGGCGTCCAGGCGCTTTTCGGCGACCTGCACGTTGGGCTGCACGTAATCGGTAAAGACTTTGACGTTCAGCTCCACGCCCTGCTCGGCCAGGCTCGGCTTGATGAACTCGAGAATTTCCGCGTGGGGCACGGCGGTGGCGGCGACATTCAATTCCTCGGCCTGTGCGGCAAAGGCCGTGACGGCGGCGATGGCTATTAGCAGTTTTTTCATCTTCGATTCCTTGTGGGATATGTTCGGGGGCGGCGGGTAGCCGCGATACGACAACAATTATTTGCGCGAGAAATGCACCACCAGCTTGTCGCCGACGCTTTGCAGAATCTGCACCAGCACCAGCAGCAGAATCACCGTGACCGCCATGACGTCCGGCTGGTAACGCTGGTAGCCGTATCGCACCGCCAGGTCGCCCAAGCCGCCGCCGCCGATCAGGCCGGACATGGCGGTGTAGGACACCAGAGTGATCGCGGTGACGGTGACGGCGGCGACTATGCCTGGCAGCGCTTCGGGCAACAGCGCGTTGGTCACGATCTGCCGGGTGGTGGCGCCCATCGCCTGGGTCGCCTCGATGATGCCGCGATCCACCTCGCGTAATGCGGTTTCCACCAGGCGCGCGAAGAATGGCGTGGCGCCGACCACCAACGGCGGAATCGCGCCGGCCACGCCGAGCGAGGTACCGGTGACGATCACGGTGAAGGGGATCATCACGATCAGCAGAATCACGAAGGGCACCGAACGCAGCACGTTGACCAGCAGCGACAACACGCCATACAGCGCCTTCTGCTCGAACATCTGCCGCGGGCTGGTGAGAAACAGCAGCACCCCGAGCGGTAAACCGAGCAGCACGGTGAACAGCAACGAGCCGCCGAGCATGCTCAGGGTGTCCAGGCTGGCTTGCCAGATTTCCGGCCAATCGACGTTCGGCAGCAGCTTCTGGGTTAATTCGTCCATCAGCGCAGCACCTCCAGATGCACGTCGGCGGCTTGGAAGCGCGCGATGGCGGCGTCCAGATCGCCGCCGGTCAGGGCCAGGGTCAGTTGGCCGTAGGGGGTGTCCTTGATCCGGTCGATACGCCCGGCGAGGATGCTGTAATCCACCCCGGTTTGCCGGGCGATGGTGCCGAGCAGTGGTGCGTAGGTCGCTTCGCCCTGGAAGGTCAGGCGCAGGATGCGGCCCTGAACGTGGGCGAAGTCGTCGCGCTGCTCGTTCTCATCGACCTGCTCGGCTTCCTGGACGAAGCGCTTGGTGGTGGCGTGCTGCGGGTGCAGAAAGACCTCGGCCACCGACCCCTGCTCGACTATCACCCCAGCGTCCATCACCGCGACCCGATCGCAAACCCGGCGGATCACTTCCATCTCATGGGTGATCAACACTATGGTCAGATTCAGCTCGCGGTTGATTTCGGCCAGCAGCTGCAACACCGAAGCGGTGGTTTGCGGGTCGAGGGCGCTGGTGGCCTCATCGCACAACAGAATCTTCGGTGCGGTGGCCAGGGCGCGGGCGATGCCGACCCGCTGCTTCTGCCCGCCGGAAAGCTGCGCCGGGTATTTATTGGCGTGATCGCTCAAACCGACCCGCGCCAGCAACTCGGCGACGCGCTGGGCGATGGCGCTGCGCGACAGCTCGCCGGACAGTTTCAGCGGCATTGCGACGTTGTCGGCAACGGTCTTCGAGGAGAGCAGATTGAAATGCTGAAAGATCATCCCGACCTGCTGGCGGAAGCGGCGCAGGCCACTGGCGTCGAGGGCGGTGACCTCTTCTTCGTCGACCAGGATGCGCCCGCCAGACGGTTGCTCCAGGCGATTGATAAGACGTAGCAGGGTGCTTTTGCCGGCACCGGAGTGACCGATGATGCCGAATACTTCGCCACGGCCGATGCGCAGATCTGTTGGGTGCAACGCGGGGATGTCTTGGCCAGCGACGCGGTACGCCTTATGGACCTGGTGAAAATGGATCACGCTTAAACCTTTTGGGTTCGTCGAGTTGCCGGGTAGGCGCAGAGGGCGCGTAGTCTACCCGCCTCGGGTTAGGCCGCAAAAATCTTTGTAGACCTATGCTTATAGCCAGAAGGCATCAGCTATCGCGCCGCCAAGCCCCGGCAATTGGCTGATCGCAGCGGCAGTTACTCGGCGCCAGGGGTGAGCAGCAGTTGCGGCACCCGATCTGGCGTCAGCGCCTGCTCGATAAGCGGATCGAAGTTCGGGTCCAGGTGCGCGACCCGTGCCTTGAGCAAGGCCAGGAGCCAAGGGAAATCCTTGGCGTCACGCAACTCAATGCGCACCGCACAACGGAAATTGACGATATCCACGGCAGCCGCGTCCAGCAGCGGGTAGAGGCGCTTGTTGTCCTTGGCGTCCAGCATCGGCAGGGCGATCGCACTGCTGGCCGCATCGGGGTCGATCAACAGGGCTTGCTTGGCGCTCGCAGACGGGGTGATTGGCTCAGGCTCACGGGTTTGCGCGATGGCGCCACCCAGCCCGGTGGTCAGCGCCGGTGCCTGGGGCAACAGGCTGCGGGCATGGCTCAGGGCCTGGGTTGCACCATCCAGATCGCCGGCCTGCAGCGCTAGTTGGCCACGACGCAAATAGGCATCGGCCAATTGCCGTTGATAGGTATCCAGACGGGCGTCGCCGGCGGCGCCCTGTTGCAGCTGCGCAAGCTGGCTTTCGGCGAGGCTCAACTGATCGCTGGCCAGGCTCTGTTCGAACTGGCTAAAGGCACTGTCCCGCTCGGCGGTGGACAGCCCAGAGGTGCTTTGGCAGCCGCTCAACAGCAGCGCAAGGGTCAACATGGCTAGACAACCTGAGGCGAACGTCTTCATTGCGGCGAGTCTCGTGTTGTGCAAAAAACACCCGAGTCTACACCGCCGGGCCTGCCTCACCAAACCCTGGCCGAACAGCACCGTTAACCACGCAAGAGGGGAAACTAAGCCGTCCGCCGCGGCCAGGCGAAGCTCAGTAGAAACAGGCTGGCCGCGGTCACCACTATCGACGGCCCTGCGGGGGTGTCTTCGAACCAGGACAGGCTGAGGCCGCCACAAACCGCGACTATCCCCAGCAGACTGGCGCCCAGGGCCATCTGTTCCGGGGTGCGCGCGTGGCGCTGGGCCGCGGCGGCGGGAATGATCAGCAGCGAGGTGATCAACAGTACGCCGACGATTTTCATCGCCACGGCGATCACCACGGCAATTAGCAGCATCAGGCTCAGGCGGATCGCCGCCACTGGCAGGCCCTCGACCCGCGCTAGTTCTTCATGCACGGTGATCGCCAGCAGTGGTCGCCAGAGCAGCGCCAGCAGCACCAGCACCAGGGCGCTACCGCCGACTATCCAGGCCAGATCGCCGGCACCGACGGCAAGCAGATCGCCGAACAGGTAGCCCATCAGGTCGATGCGCACATCCTTCATAAAGCTCAGCA
>CAMPJN010000193.1 GCA_946886875.1 uncultured Pseudomonas sp. | reverse complement strand
GCGCTGCTAGGCGACGGCGATCTGGCCGAGGCTAAGGCCGGGGTTGCCCATGCAGCCGCGTGCATGCCCGCGCCGGCGGCAATCGACGATCTGGCCGAACGCTTCGCCCTGAGCCGCTTCGAGCGCGACATCGTGTTGCTCACAGCCGGCGTCGAGATGGACGTGCAACTCGCGCGTCGGTGTCGCGAGGCCACAGGGAGCGCCTTCCCTTCCTTCGGCCTCGCCTTGGCGGTGCTGCCCGCGGCTCATTGGAGCGCTCTCGCACCGCTGAGTCCCCTGCGCCGCTGGCGCCTGGTGGATGTGGACGAAAAAGCAGGCGTGACCAGTGGCCGAGTGGCGCTCGACGAACGCGTCCTGCACTACCTGGCCGGCCTCAATGATCTCGACCATCGCCTCCACAGCTTGATCGATCCGGTCGCCGAGGCGCGGCTGATGGCGCCCACACATGTGGAAACCGCGATGGGGCTGGCGACGATGCTGCAATCAAACCGTGGTGCGCCACCGATCGTGCAGCTTGCGGGCGACGACCGCCTCGCCCAGGAGGATGTGGCTCGAATCGTTGCCGATGTCCTGCGTCTGCGCCTGTATCGCCTGCACGCCGCGAACATCCCCGAGGGCGTGCACGAATGCGCATCGCTGGCCACTCTCTGGCAGCGGGAAGCCGCGCTGCTCGGCAGCACTTTGCTGATCGCGGACGCCGACAGCCATGCCGACGCCGTGCGCAAGCTAGCTGGCCGCCTACAGGGTCTGGTCTTCATCGCGACCCGCGAGCCGATTGCGGTTGCTATGCCGACCCATCTGGCACGCATCGACAAGCCGGACATGCCGAGCCAGCGCGATTTGTGGCGAGTCGCGCTGGGTGTCGCCGCCGACGGACTGGACGACGACATCGACCAGCTCGCCAGCCGTTACCGTCTGAGTGCGCGGCGCATCGGCGACATATCCATCGACGTGGGCCCGCTCGCCCCCGAAGAGCGCCGTCCCATGCTGCATCACCAGTGCCGCGGCGACGACGCGCCGCTGCTGGCACTGGCGCAACGCATCGAACCGCGCGCCGGCTGGACCGATCTGATCCTGCCCGAGACACAGCGCCGCGCCCTGGAGCAGATCACGGTGCACACCCGCCAGCGCATCCGCGTGCATCACGACTGGGGCTTCGCCGACAAGAGCGACCGGGGCCTTGGCGTCGCCACCTTGTTTGCCGGCGAATCCGGTACCGGCAAGACCATGGCGGCCGAGGTGCTCGCCAAGACGCTCGGGCTGGCGCTCTACCGTATTGATCTATCGGCGGTCGTCAGCAAGTACATCGGCGAGACCGAAAAGAATCTGCGCAAGGTTTTCGATGCGGCCGAGGATATCGGCGCCATCCTGCTCTTCGACGAAGCGGACGCCCTGTTCGGCAAGCGCAGCGACGTGAAGGACAGCCACGACCGTTACGCCAACATCGAGGTGAGCTACCTGCTGCAGCGCATGGAGGCCTATCGCGGGCTGGCGATTCTGACCACCAACCACAAGAGCGCGCTGGATTCGGCCTTCAGCCGTCGGCTGCGTTTCGTGGTGAACTTCCCGTTCCCCGATACCGCCCAGCGCGAAGCCATCTGGCGCGGCGTGTTCCCACCGCAAACACCGGTCGAGGCGCTCGACCACAGCAAGCTCGCACGCCTCAACCTCGCCGGCGGCAACATTCGCAACATCGCCCTGGCGGCGGCCTTCCTCGCCGCCGAAGCCGGTACGCCGGTCACCATGCCCTTGCTGCGCCATGCCGCCCGCCTCGAAGCGGCCAAGCGCGACAAACCCTTCGCCGAAGCAGAAGTGCGGGGGTGGTCATGACCCGCATCCTGGTGCACATCGACAAGCTGGTGCTGCGCGGCGTCAAGGATGCGGACGCAGGCGCCCTGGCGGCCGAGATATCCCGCGCCCTGGCCAACGAGTTGGGGAGCCGCGCCCTCGACGCGCCGCTCATCGCCCAAGGCGACCGGGCGCGCATCCAGGCGGGCAAGATCACGGCCGCAGCCACTCCGGCCGGCACGGGCCAGGTGATCGCTCAACGCATAGTCGCGGGAGGCAAGGCATGAACACCACGACGCTACAACCAACCCTGGCCAAGCCGGTCGCCTTGCCGGTTGCCGGCGTGCTCCAGCGCAAATGCGCCTGCGGCAGTTCGGCCAAGGGGCCGGACGCGGAATGCGAAAGCTGCAAACAGCACCATGCCCTCGGCCTGCAACGCCAGTTGAGCATCGGCGCCAGCGACGATCCCCTGGAGCGTGAAGCCGAGCGCACGGCGAATCAGATCATGCACTCCACAGCGGCCGATCCGCAGACGAACGCTAGTGCGTTGCATATCCAGCGAGCGTCCGCGATTACCGCCCCGGCGCAGGTGCCGGCCAGCGTCGCCAACACGCTGGCGAGCACCGGTGAAGCACTGGAGCCTACCGCCCGGCATTTCTTCGAACCACGCTTCGGCCACGACTTCAGCCAGGTGCGGGTACATCACGATGCGGAGGCTGCCGCCTCGGCCAGCGACATCGGCGCCGAGGCCTACACCCTGGGCGGGCACATCGTCTTCGGCAGCGGCCGTTACGCGCCCGCGAGTACCGCCGGGCGGCATCTACTCGCTCATGAACTCGCGCACGTGGTTCAGCAGGGGCGGTCGACACCCCAGGCCGTGCGCCGCCATACGCTGGAAAACGATCCGGCTACCGCGCCGGCGATGAGTTGCCCGATCGCCACCGATTCGGCTGGTGAAAGCCTGCTGACGATGAACTTCCCGTCCGGCGGCAGCCAGTTGGACCAGACCGACAAGGCCATCCTCGCCGGCTTCGCTACCGAGTGGAATCTGTCACCGGTGCAACCCGTGGTGCGTCTGGACGGCTACGCCAGCATCGAAGGCGGACCGGATACCAACTGGCCGCTGTCCTGCGCGCGGGTGATGGCGGTCGCCAGCGAGCTCAATGCCCCCTCGGTCGGCGGCAAACCCGGCATTCCGTCGACCTCACTCGAGTTCTTCGCCAATGGCGAAACCGAGCGCTTCGGCAGCGCTCTGCCGGATAACCGCGTGGTCACGCTTCACGCGCCAGGCGTTGCCCGCCCCACCTCGCGCGAGCCCAGCGTACATCAATGGACGGTGCGCAACTCCGGTGCGGTCAGCAGCGACAACTGCGCGCCGCTCGCTAGCGGCAGCCTCGGTGTCGACAGCGAGCCGGGCAAATTGACTAACGGCATCGAGCTGGCGCCCCACCTGCGCGACCACGATCCGGCCTACCGCTACGACATCAAGCGCACCAAGGAAGCCAAGTATCACCGCAAGCCCGCATGGCCCCTCGGCATGAGCGGTCCCTGGGAGACGGTCAGCGCCTGGAACAAACCGGCCGGCAGCGATGACGACAGCCATGATTCGGACGAATGCCTCACACCGGTCGCCAGCGGCAGCCTGCACAAGGTTTATTCGGTGGATCGGCCGGGTTTCCGCTCCATGACCACCAGCGCCTACAACGCCCTGATGCAGAAGATCAACTTCATCGAATTCGTACGCATCCAGCGCGCGGACGGCAGCACCTACGATGCGCCGCGTCAGCAACAATGGCACACGGTGCTGGTGCTCGAACGCAACAGCGGCACCTGGTCGGTGACCAGGGCAAGCAGCGAAATCGATACCGGGCACCTGTCCAGTCTCGATCCATGAATCCGGCGGCACCGGCGGCCAGACCGCCGGGGGCACTGACGAACGAAGGAGGCAGCAAGATGTACCAGAACTTGAGCCCGAACCGTTCAGACTCGTCATCGCGCAAGAGCGGCGGGCAGATCGCGCCTGCCCTGGTGAACGCCGTCATCGCCCGCCCCGGCCGCCCCCTCGACCCGGACACGCAACGGTTCTTCTCCGAACGCTTCGGCCATGACTTCAGCCAGGTGCGCCTGCATGCCGACCCCGAAGCCGCCGCCTCGGCGCAGGCGGTGGACGCCCATGCCTACGCCGTGGGCAACCATGTGGTCTTCGCTGCCGGCCGCTATGCGCCGGACACCCCTGTCGGCCAGTATCTGCTGGCCCATGAACTGGCACACACCATCCAACAAGGCGACTTGCGTGACCGCACCGCAGCGCCGCTTGGCATCAACGCTCCGGGTGACGCCTACGAACAGGCCGCCGACCGTTTTGCCTTCGGTGCCATGCAGGCGCGAGCCAGCGGCGGCGCAACAACCGTCGACAGAGTCCCGATGCCCGCGGCGCCGGCGCCCTTTGTCGCGCGGGTCAACTGCGCCAGCGTGCCGCAAAACATGTGCAGGGGGATCTACTCCTGCGGCCATGGCGGCAGCGGCAAGTGTTACTGGGGTGGCACCTATCCCAACAAGCGCTGCATGTGTTTCGGCGCTTCACGCCCGGACACTTCCACCTCACGCGTGCTCGAAGCCCTGCTGATCCTCGGTCTTTCGGTCGCCTTGTTGGCGACCGTCATCGTCGCTCTGCTCGACCCGGAGCCGGTGACGAAACTGGGCGCCGCAGGCTTGTCGGTGGCAGAGGCCGTCGCTCTGCTGTTGCTCCTCGGCTACAGCCGTGAAGAGGTGCGCGAGATGGGGCTCGACCCCGACCTGGTGGCCCAGGTCGACATGGGCGAACCACCAGGGGGAGGCGATACCCGTGTGGCCTGAACGCAAAACCATTCTATTGGCGACGCAACGCAGGCCCGGTGGCCGAGGAGCGGCTCAATGAAAACCACTGCGACCACCTCGTCCCGGCCCGTCAATACGCCACCGGCCAGCCATCTTCTGCTGCAACGCAAATGCGCCTGCGGTGGCTCGGCGGGCATGGACGGCGAATGCGAGCGCTGCCGCAACGAAAAGGCCCTGGGCTTGCAAAAGCGCCTGAGCATCGGGGCCAGCCACGACCCCCTCGAACAGGAAGCCGACCGGGCCGCGGCGCAGGTGTTGCACATGAGCCATGCCGCTCCGATGCAAGGTTCGCACGGCCCCGTGCTCAGTCGCCTGGCCAGCACCACAGCGGAAGCTGGTCCGGCCCCCGCCAGTGTTTCCAGCGTGCTGAACACGCCCGGTACGGCCCTCCCGGCCAGCGCCCGTGCCTTCTTCGAACCACGCTTCGGTCATGATTTCAGCCGCGTGCGCATCCATCAGGACGAGCAGGCAAACGCCTCCGCGCGCGATGTCTCTGCCCATGCCTACACCGTTGGCTCTCACGTGGTATTCGCCCAGGGGCGCTTCGCGCCGGAGACGACATCAGGCCGCGAATTACTCGCACATGAACTGGCTCATGTGGTGCAGCAATCGCCCGGTGGGCAACAGCGGGTATTCCGCCAACAGGCCCCAGATGCCCCGACCAGCGAAGATGCGTCGCTCCAAGCCTCCGCCGCCGAGGCCACTTGCGACCTGGGCACTCTGTGCCGCCTCAGCCATCAGGCCCCGGCAGTCGTTACCCAGGTACGCATGCTGCGTGCCTGGCGCGCCTGCATACCCGGCGTGCCGGAAACTTCCCTGGTGGGCGGCAACCCCTGCCTGACACCGAACTTCGGTTCCCCCGCCATGCCGCAAGCCGCCGGCCCCCGCAGCACGATGAGCGGGCCGCAACTGGCACCGCCCGCGACATCCGGTAGTGCCAGCAGTAGTGGCGGCGGGCTGTCACTGCCTTCAACGACGATCAACTTCAACCTCGGTCCGGCGGCATTCACCATCGACCTGCCGGCTTCGCTGGCCATCCAGTTACCGGAGCCCTTCAGCGGTGCGCGCCTGGTGGTGTTCTCGCTCAACGCCAGCCCCAGCGAGTTTTCCTTCACCGCCACCATCAACGCAGTACCCCATGTACGCATCATCGCGCGCGCTGGCATCACTACCGAGGGCATAGGCTCGGCCGGGCTCACAGTGCAAACCACGCGCACCACTTGCCAGGCGGTCAGCCCGGAGGCCGCTCGTAGTGCCCTGACCTCAGCTGGCAATCGGTTGCGCGACGCGATCCTCGCCGTACAGAACCCGCCCGCCCCCGATCCGGCCGCCAGCGATCTGTCGCGAACCTTGGCGCCGCAGATGCGCTATGCCGAAGTGGTCTCCGCTATCGCTCATCTGCATTCGGAGATCGAACGCGTTGGCGCGCCCTGCCGCGAGGTTCCGGTATTTTCCGCCCAGATCGGCGTAACGGGCCCGCTCAGCCGACCCGATACGCCGACCGACCCTAGCGCTCCCGCCGCAGGCCCGTCCCTGGGCGGCAGCCTGACCTTTCACTTCTAGGTACGACAACAAGGAGAGTGGTCATGAGCCTGTCTCGCAGCCCCCGCCTGATCAAGGCCGGCCTGGTCCTGATCGACCCGCAATCGGCCCAAGTACGCCGGGTGATAGCGCTGCAATACAACCCGGAAAAGCTCACCCGCAGCCTGCAGGTACAGGGTGCCGGGGACGGTGCCGAGCGTTCGGAAGCGCTGCGCCTGAAAGGGCCGGCGGTGGAGACCTTCCAGTTGGAGGTGGAAATCGACGCCGCCGATCAGCTGGAGTTTCCGGCGCAGCACAAGGCGGTGGTCGAGGTGGGCATCGCGCCGCAACTGGCGATTCTCGAATCGCTGGTTAACCCGGCCGCCGCCGACCTGCTCGCCAACAGGGCACTGGCCGCGGCCGGCACCCTGGAGATCGCGCCCATGGAGTCGTCCCTGGCATTGTTCGTCTGGGGCGCCAATCGCATCGCTCCGGTGCGGGTCACCGACTTCTCGATCAACGAAGAAGCCTTCGACCCCCAGCTCAACCCGATCAACGCCACCTGCAATCTCGGCCTGCGGGTGCTCTCGGTCGACGACCTCGGCTTCGAGCACAAGGGCGGCGGGCTGTTTATGGCCTACCTGCAATCGCGCGAGAAACTGGCGGCCAGGGCGGCGACCTTCGGCTTCGACGCCCTGGGCATTGGAGGCCTGCCATGACCGACCCGCTCAAGGCCTTTATGCAGGCCAACGCCCTCACCGCCCCGGCCTTCTCCCCGGACAGCCGCTACCACGGTCTCGACATCGCCCAGTGGACCCGCGCCGACGGCGAGACGCTGAGCTACGTGCGCCGCCG
>CAMPJN010000192.1 GCA_946886875.1 uncultured Pseudomonas sp. | reverse complement strand
AGCACGCAGCCTTTATTGGCGATAGTTGCAATCTATTCATTACCGATTCTTTCTCATCGTGTCGCAAAGAATGAAAAAGAATGTCGCAATTTTGTAGATTTTCACTTGCGGCCGCTAACGCCAACGGGGTTTCGCTAGGGGAATCCGGTTTTGCTGGCCTGACTGCGCTGCATGCAGGCCCGCCCATAGCTTAAGGCAAAATTCGTGCTCAAAATGCCTTGTGTTGTTTATTTGTTGATTTTCGCCTGGTTCGGCTGTTCTGCCCCGGGGGTTTTATCCAGTGTGTATAGGTAGTTCAAGCCCTCGGTTAACGATTTGCTAGCAACTTCGCAGGAGTTTGAACAAGCGATTGATTGGGGCGTTTGAGGTGGGTTTTGTGTGGTGCAAGCTGGTTGGTATGTAACCTGTATGACGTCGCTATTACGGTAGGAAACAATAGGGTGCGCGAAGTGACGCGGGGGTGCGTTGTTTTGGTGCATGCGTTTCCGGCTCGGCTCGGAATTTGTTATGCGATCCCTGCAGTCGCCAGGCATATAGGCCGCTAGAATGAGCCATTGATAGAAACGTCGGAGAAACTGCCATGTTCACCTTGGATGCGCGCTTGCAGCAGGACACCTTGCCCGTGGGGGATTTTCCGCTGTGCCGGTTGCTGTTGATGAATGACGCGCACTACCCCTGGTTTATCCTCGTGCCCAGGCGCGAGGCGGTCAGCGAGCTGTTCCAGTTGGATGGCGAAGAGCAACAGACGCTGTGGCGGGAAACCACCTGGCTGGCGGAAAAGCTCAAGGATACTTTTGCCGCGGACAAGATGAATGTTGCAACCCTGGGCAATGTGGTCAGCCAGTTGCACATGCATGTGATAGTTCGGCGCCGTGACGATGCGGCCTGGCCTGCGCCGGTTTGGGGCAGGCATGAGACGCAGCCATACAGTGCGGAGCAGGTTGCGGTGATCAGGGAGAAGCTGCAGTTGGTGTTGACCGAGAATTTTTGCTTCGCCGAGGTTTGAGAGTTGAATATGGAAGAGCGTATCAATGACCTGGAAAGCCGCTTGGCGTTTCAGGACGACACTATCCAGGCGCTGAACGATGTGCTGGTGGCCCAGCAGAGGGGGCTGGAGCGCATGCAGTTACAGCTTGCCGCGCTGGTCAAGCGTCAGCAGGAATCGAGCAATCAGTTCGATATGGCGGAGGATGAGGCGCCGCCCCCTCATTATTAATAAGGCCGCCCATTGACTAGTTGGATGGTTGGTTTTTAGACCGGCGGAACGAAAAAAGCCCGCTTTCAGGTTTTCTGAAAGCGGGCTTTTTATTGTCGGGGATCGGTTAGCGACGGGCGGGCAGCGCCGCAATCACGTCTTCGGCTTGCAGGCCTTTATCGCGTTGCATGACCGAGAACTCCACACGCTGACCTTCGACCAGGACGCGATGGCCTTCGCCGCGAATGGCACGGAAGTGCACAAAAATGTCATCGCCGGAATCGCGCGAAATAAAGCCGAAGCCTTTAGAGGTATTGAACCATTTGACGGTGCCGGTTTCGCGGTCGGTCATGTCGTGTGGCACGCTGGAACTGCGGGTTTGCAGGCGCAGGTTGGTGCCCAGGTGCAGGAGCACTGCCAGCAGCACGGTCAGCAAACTGAACAGGCTGGCGGGTTGGTTGGCGATGATGGGCAAAGGCGCGAGTAAAACCAGGGCCTGCAGCAGGCTGGCGAGTACCAGTAAAGCGGAAACCGAATTTTGCGCTTGATGGCGCAGGCCGGCATGCCAGATAGGTAGTTGTGGGGCGAGGATCAGGTTGAGCAAACCAAACAAAGCCAGGATCAAGGCTTCAGGCTGTTGCAGAAATGGTTGGGCGCTATCGCTGAGGCTGGGGACAAAAGACAAGAGCAGGGCGGTTACGCCCGTTACCAGGTGGACGATTTTCAACATGTTCAATGAGCTCACTAATTTATAAGGATCGCCAGGAAGAGCTGATCGCGCGGACTTGGTCGAAATGAAGGAGATTGGGGTCTCGCGCGAAAGCAGCCTATGCGCCAATCCAAGGGGGCTGATTGGCGGCACGGGGCGTATTTAACAGCAAACGGCAAGGCGACTCAAATCAAGCGGATAGGACGGGCTCTGGTGCAGCGGGATGAACGCAATTGCGCCCGTTGCGCTTGGCCTCATAGAGCGCATCATCGGCGCGGGTGAGCAGGCTTTCCAGATTGTCGCCGCTTTTAGCCAGGGAGAAGCCGAAAGAGGCGGTGATGCTATCGAGGACTTGATCGGTGCTACGCACTTTTATGCGCAGCGACTGGATTTTAAGCCGCAACCTGTCGGCAAAGGCGTGAGCTTCGGCGTTGTCGCTGCATTCGCGCAGAATCACGCAGAACTCCTCGCCGCCATAGCGGGCGGCCATGGCGTTGGCGGGCAACAGATTGCGCATGAGCTGGCCGACATGCTGCAGCACCCGGTCGCCGAGCGGGTGGCCGTATTGGTCGTTGAATTCCTTGAAGTGGTCGATATCCAGCATGATCAGCGCAACACCTTCATGGCCCCGGCTCAGGGTCTGCTCCAGCAGGCGATTGAAGGCATGGCGATTGAACACCTGAGTCAGGCTATCCAGGGTGGCGGCCAGGTGGGCACGTTCCAGTTGGCTGCGCAGGTGTTTGATTTCCTCCTGCGCTGCGCACAGGCGATGCAGGAACTTTTCCTGCTGGTTCTGCATCTGCTGGGTGTTTTCCTGCAGTTCGATCAATACGTTGGGTAGATCGTTGATTACCGGCTCTCGCAACGCTGCCAGGCCATGCTCCAGGCTGGCTTGGTAATTGCGACTGCCCATGACGCTGGTAGCGATGCCGCCTTCGATGTCGTCGACCAGCTCGATGACTTGCTGCTGCCCTGCGCGGGCATCTTCCAGCTCGCCGCGGATGACATATTCGCGAAACAGTTTGGCGGCCGTTTCAGGGGGGAAACTGTCAAAGTCCTTGAGGGTTTTATCCAGTCGTTGATTCAGTTCCGGCTCGTTACCTTTGCTGTAGGTATACCAAAGTGCGTAATGCACCGGGTTAGGCGGAATGTCGTGGCGCACCATCAGCGGTACAGCTTGGCGCAGAAGCGCCGCTGCCTCGCGAGTCTCCTCGGGGTAAAGCTCCAGAATCGACGCTGGCTTGTTTGACTTGCTCATGCCTGTCACTGAGGTGAGGTGCGGATGTGCAAAGCATAGAACAGGGATGCGTCAGGCGCATAGCAAAAGACCCGACGAGTCGGGTCTTTGTGAGTCGCCGTTCAGGTTATTCTGCAAGCAAACTGCGCAACATCCAGGCGGTTTTTTCATGGACTTGCATGCGCTGGGTTAGAAGGTCGGCGGTGGGTTCGTCACTGACCTTCTCCAGTAGCGGGAAAATGCCACGGGCGGTACGCGCTACGGCCTCTTGGCCTTGCACCAGCTGTTTGATCATATCGGGCGCGTTGGGTACGCCTTCTTCTTCCTTGATCGAAGACAGGCGGGCGTAGGCGGCATAGGTGCCTGGCGCTGGAAAGCCGAGGGCGCGGATGCGTTCGGCGATCTGGTCGACCGCCAGGGCCAGTTCTGTGTACTGCCCCTCGAACATCAGGTGCAGGGTGTTGAACATCGGCCCTGTGACGTTCCAGTGGAAGTTGTGGGTTTTCAGGTAGAGGGTGTAGGTATCGGCGAGTAGCCGCGATAGGCCTTCGGCGATTGCTGCACGATCCTGTTCGGCGATACCGATATTAATTTCCATACCTTATTCCTCGTTGTCGAATGGACTAAATACTACGCAAATTCTAGTGGTCCCAAGCTGGCTTATACCAATAGATGAAATTTTTAGAGGTCATTGGTTGTTTATCAGTTCAATGCCGGTCCAGCAGCTTATTCAGCACCCAGGAATAATGAGTCGGTAACAGACGTTGGAGAAAATCCAGCACGTGGGCGTCTTTGCCGATCAGGATGCGCGGGTGGCGGGCTTTAATGCCATTGACGATGATGCGCGCGGCCTGCTCCGGGGTGGTGCGTGCCAATCTGTCGAAGTCGGCGGCGGCGCGCGAAGCGTCGCACTTGCCGTTGATACCCTGATAAAAGCGCGAAGCCCGGGCAATATTGGTTTTGATGCCGCCCGGGTGAACGCAGCTCACACTGATGTTGCTCGGGCCGAGCTCCTGGCGTAACGCCTCGGTAAAACCGCGTACGGCAAACTTGCTGGCGTTATAGGCGCCTTGAGACGGCAGGGCGATTATGCCGAAGATGCTGGAGATATTGACGATATGCCCGCTGTTGTTCTTCAGTAAATGCGGCAGGAAGGCTTTGGTGCCGTTTACCACGCCCCAGAAGTTGATATTCATCAACCATTCGAAATCTTCGAAATCCAGTTCTGCGATAGTTTGTGAAACCGATACACCGGCGTTATTGACGATCAGGTCGGCTTGGCCATGGTGGGCCAGCACCTCATTGGCAAAGGCGAACACGGCGGCACGATCGGCGACATCGAGAATATGGCTGCTGACCTGGCCACCGCGCTGGCGCAGTTCGGTAGCGATGGTTTCGACGCTGTCCCCATGGATGTCGGCCAGTGCCAGATGGCAGCCCTCCTTGGCCAGTAAATCGGCGAGCGAACGGCCAATGCCTGAACCTGCGCCCGTTACTACGGCTACCTTGCCTACGAGTGATTGCATGGAGCTCCTTGGGTGAAACCTTGCTTAAGTGAATGAGGCCTAGCGGTGGCCCAGTTCCGGGTGCTGATTAAGTGTTTGATTGAAGCGTTCGACCCAGTGTGCACTGAATTGGCTACCTGCGAGGCCGTTGATTTCCAGAATGGCGCGCAGCAGTGGGCGTTTGCTCAGTGTTTGGTGAGCGCGCTCGTGGGTGCGTGCGTCAAAGGTGTCGACGATGGCGAGAATCAAGGCACCGGGGCAGATTTCCGTCTCCTTCAGGCCTTTAGGATAGCCAGTGCCGTCAGCGTGTTCCTGGTGCTGCAGGGCAATTTCGGCGGCCCCTTGCCAATTTGGCATGCGTTTCAACAGGTCATAGGCCAGGCGCGGATGGGATTGCATATGACGGCGCTCTTCGCGATTGAAACTGGCGCCCTTATGCAGCATCTCCAGCGGTAGAAAGGCCATTCCCAGATCGTGCAGGCAGACGGCGGCGGCCAGTTGTTCGGGCGGCTCCGGGGTGCCGCCGAGTTGGTTGATCATCAATGCCAGATCCAATTGGCGCATGCCGCGGCCTTGCCAGTAACGGGAGCGTCGCTCGCTGGCCTGCATCAGTTCGATAAAGAACAGCAGATCGGCATCAAGCGCGACTTCATAGCGTGCCAGCAACTGCTCGGCTTGCGGATCGCCCGAGAGTGGCGGGTCGAGCAGCTGGGTATTGGGGTCCAGTTGCTGCAGCAGAGCACGGCGCACTTCCATTTGTCGGGCTGGAGGCGTCGTCGCCAATGCGCTCAGAGCCTTGCAGAGTGCGTCGACCTGCACGACGTCAAGCCTTGCGGGCGCGCCGCCGAGATCCTGGGCGATCAATTCCTTGAGGTTATCGAGGCTGAGTAGAAGGATATCGCCCAGCAGGCTATCGAAACTCAATTGCGCTTCGCGCAGGCACGAGAGCACATCTTCCAGTGCTTGCGGCAGCGACATGCGCGCATTGAGACCGATATAGCCCAGGTTGCCTTTGAGACTGTGGATCTGGCGGAACAGCTTATGCAGGCGTTCAGGGTCGTCCGGGGCTTGCTCCAGTTCGATCAGCAGCTGTTCGCTGCGCTGGAATTGCTCGGCGGTTTCCTGGCGAAAGTCGTCCAGCAGGTCGCGGGGTATTTCGGCGAGGGTTGGCTTGGCCATGGCCGCTCTCCTGTAGTGAGAACCCTCAGTATAGAAAGCCTTGGCGAAAGCGCGTGGGCGGGCGGCTGCAAGTGGCGGCTTAACCATATATAATCCTGCCCTTTGCCGCGAATACGGGTTGCTAGAAGCACCGCGTAACCCCGCCGGCAGGTATGACCCGGACAAGCGCGCCGCCCCCAACGGCCCAACGAATTCAAGACTCAAGAGAAGCGATTACCCCATGATGCGCAGCCACTATTGCGGCCAACTGAACGAGAGCCTGGAAGGTCAGGAAGTCACCCTTTGCGGTTGGGTCCATCGCCGCCGCGACCATGGCGGGGTTATTTTCCTCGATATCCGCGACCGTGAAGGTCTGGCCCAGGTGGTGTTCGATCCCGATCGCGCCGAAACCTTTGCCGCCGCCGATAAAGTGCGTAGCGAGTACGTGGTCAAGATCACCGGTAAGGTGCGTCTGCGTCCAGCCGGTGCCGGCAACGCCAATATGGCTTCCGGCGCTATCGAAGTGCTGGGCTACGAACTGGAAGTGCTGAACGAGGCGGAAACTCCGCCGTTCCCGCTCAACGAATACACCGATGTGGGCGAAGAAACCCGCCTGCGCTATCGCTTCATCGACCTGCGTCGCCCGGAAATGGCCGCCAAGCTGAAGCTGCGTTCGAGCATCACCACCAGCATCCGTCGCTACCTGGACGAGAACGGCTTCCTCGATGTGGAAACGCCGATCCTGACTCGCGCCACTCCGGAAGGCGCGCGCGACTACCTGGTGCCGAGCCGCACCCACGCCGGCAGCTTCTTCGCCTTGCCGCAGTCGCCACAGCTGTTCAAGCAGCTGTTGATGGTCGCCGGCTTCGACCGCTACTACCAGATCGCCAAGTGCTTCCGCGACGAAGACCTGCGCGCCGACCGTCAGCCGGAATTCACCCAGATCGACATCGAAACCAGTTTCATGGATGAGGCCGACATCATGGCCATCACCGAGAAGATGGTGCGCCAGCTGTTCAAGGACGTGCTGGACGTCGAGTTCGGCGAATTGCCGCATATGACCCTGGCCGAAGCCATGCGCCGCTATGGCTCGGACAAGCCGGACCTGCGCAACCCGCTGGAGCTGGTAGATGTTGAAGATCAGCTCAAGGATGTCGACTTCAAGGTGTTCGCCGGCCCGGCCAACGACCCCAAGTGCCGCGTGACCGCATTGCGCGTACCGGGCGGGGCGAGCATGCCGCGCAAGCAGATCGACGACTACACCAA
>CAMPJN010000191.1 GCA_946886875.1 uncultured Pseudomonas sp. | reverse complement strand
TACGGGCGCAACGAACTGAAGATGGGCTGGCGCGCCCAGCCGACCCGCACCATCACCTTCGAGGGCGTGCGCATCCCCGCCGGCAACCGCATCGGCCCGGAAGGTCAGGGCTTCGTCTATGCGATGAAGGGCCTGGATGGCGGCCGGATCAATATCGCCAGCTGCTCGCTGGGCGCGGCCCAGGCAGCACTGGAGCAGTCGCTGCGCTATGTGGAGGAGCGCAAGCAGTTCGGCAAACCGCTCAGCGATTTCCAGTCCCTGCAATTCAAACTGGCCGACATGCTCACCGACCTCACCGCCAGCCGGCAAATGGTGCGACTGGCCGCGCACAAGCTGGATCATCAACACAGCGAAGCCAGCCTGTACTGCGCCATGGCCAAGCGCTTCGCCACCGACCATTGTTTCAACCTGTGCAATGAGGCGCTGCAACTCCATGGCGGCTACGGTTATCTCAATGATTACCCGTTGGAGCGCTGGGTACGCGACAGCCGTGTGCACCAGATACTCGAAGGCACCAACGAAATCATGCGGGTGATCATCGCCCGCCGCCTGCTCGACCAGGGCGGCATGCTCGATCGCCTGTTGTGACCCTTTGCCTAGGGCGGGTGCAACCCGCCATTGGCTTGGCGGGTTGCACCCGCCCTACATGACTTTCACTCCCCCAGCCCCTCTCCCGGAGGGAGAGGGGAGAAAAACGACGAGGACACTTATGAGCCACGCCATCGAACCCTACCATCCCGGTGTATTCGACCTGACCCACAAGCTGACCGTGGAAAAATACGGCCACACCGCGCTGATCACCATCAATCAGCCGCCGGCCAATACCTGGGACCACGATTCGCTGATCGGCCTCAAGCAATTGCTCGAACACCTCAACCGTGACGACGACATCTATGCCCTGGTCATTACCGGCCAGGGTGGCAAGTTCTTCAGCGCCGGTGCCGACCTCAAGCTGTTCGCCGATGGCGACAAGGCCCGCGCCCGCGATATGGCCCGGCGCTTCGGCGAAGCCTTCGAGGCGCTACGGGACTTCCGTGGCGTGTCGATTGCCGCGATCAACGGTTACGCCATGGGCGGCGGTCTGGAATGCGCCCTGGCCTGCGATATCCGCATCGCCGAGCGCCAGGCGCAGATGGCCCTGCCTGAAGCCACCGTGGGTCTGTTGCCCTGCGCTGGCGGCACGCAGAACCTGGCCTGGCTGGTCGGCGAAGGCTGGGCCAAACGCATGATCCTCTGCGGCGAGCGCCTGGATGCGGAAACAGCCCTGCGCATCGGCCTGATCGAACAGGTAGTCGACACCGGCGAAGCCCGCGGTCATGCCCTGCTGCTGGCGGCCAAGGTGGCGCGACAGAGTCCGGTGGCGGTACGCACGATCAAACCGCTGATCCAGGGCGCCCGCGAACGCAACCCGAACACTTGGCTGAGCGAGGAACGCGAGCGCTTCGTCGACCTGTTCGATGCCGACGACACCCGAGAAGGGGTCAACGCCTTTCTGGAAAAGCGCGAACCGCAGTGGCGCAATAAATAAGCCGATGCCCGTAGGGTGCGCCGAGCGCACCAGGAACTTTGCCGATGAACGTGATTTTCGAAGAACACCACAGCCTGCATGGCCTGCGCATCGGCGTCGCCAGCCTGGATGCGGAGAAGAGCCTGAACGCCCTGTCGCTGCCGATGATCGAGGCGCTGGACGCCAAACTCAAAGCCTGGGCCCAGGACCCTAGCATCGCCTGTGTGCTGCTACGCGGCAACGGGCCCAAGGCGTTCTGCGCTGGCGGCGATGTGGTGCAACTGGCCCAGCAATGCCGCGAACACCCGGGCGAAGTGCCGCCCCTGGCGCGGCGTTTCTTCGCCGACGAATACCGCCTCGACCACCGCATCCATACCTATCCGAAACCGCTGATCTGCTGGGCTCACGGCCATGTGCTGGGCGGCGGCATGGGCCTGATGCAAGGCGCCGGCGTGCGCATCGTCACCCCCAGCAGCCGCCTGGGCATGCCGGAAATCAATATCGGCCTGTACCCGGATGTCGGCGGCAGCTGGTTTCTCGCGCGTCTGCCGGGCAAGCTCGGGCTGTTTCTCGGCCTGACCGCCAGCAGCATCAATGCGCGCGACGCCCTGGACCTGGATCTGGCCGACCGCTTTCTGCTCGACGAGCAACAGGACGACCTGCTCGAAGGCCTGATCCAGCTGAACTGGTCGGCTCAGCCGCAATTGCAACTGCACAGCCTACTCAAGGCCCTGGAGCACGAAGCCCGCGCCCAGCTACCGGAAGCCCAATGGCTGCCGCGCCGCGCGCGCATCGACGAACTGCTCGACCAGGCCGACCTGCCTCACGCCTGGCGCGCCCTGACGGCACTGCACAACGACAGCGACCTGCTGCTGGCCCGCGCCGCCAAGACCCTCAGCGGCGGTTGCCCACTGAGCGCACACCTGGTCTGGGAGCAGATCCAGCGCGCCAAGCAGCTGTCCCTGGCCCAGGTATTCCAGATGGAATACGCGATCAGCCTGAACTGCTGCCGCCACCCGGAATTGCCCGAAGGCGTGCGCGCGCGCCTGATCGACAAAGATCAGAAACCGCACTGGCATTGGCCGGACGTGGCGACGATTCCGCCGGAGGTCATCGAAGCGCATTTCACCGCGGTGTGGGAAAGCGAGCATCCACTGGCGGATTTGCAATAACCCATTCAGCGAAGCGGCGACCACGGTCTCGACACAATTCGGATCGCGGCCAAGGCCGCTCCTACCGCCAAGCGGCAGGCCCATTCAAGGAGAATAACAATGACCACAATCGCCTTTATCGGCCTCGGCCATATGGGCCTGCCCATGGCCCGCAACCTGCTCAAAGCGCAGTTCAATCTGCGCGTGTTCGATCTGGTACAGGCGGCGATCGATGAGTTGACCGCGGAAGGCGCCCAGGCCGCCAGCAGCGCGTTGGATGCCGTGCAAGGCGCCGAAGTGGTGGTGAGCATGCTGCCCGCCAGCCGCCATGTCGAGGGCCTGTACCTCGGCGAAAACGGCCTGCTGGCCGCGCTCAAGCCCGGCAGCCTGGTGCTGGAATGCTCGACCATAGCCCCTGAATCCGCGCGCAAGGTGCATCAGGCAGCGGCCGCGCGCGGTATCGAACTGCTCGACGCGCCGGTTTCCGGCGGCACCGCGGGCGCGGCGGCCGGCACCCTGACCTTTATGATCGGCGGCGCGGCGGCCACCCTGGAAAAAGCCCGGTTGATCTTCGAAGCCATGGGCAAGAACATCTTCCACGCCGGCCCCGACGGCGCCGGTCAGGTGGCCAAGGTGTGCAACAACCAGGTACTGGCGGTGCAGATGATCGCCACTGCCGAAGCCATGGCCATGGGCGTGGCCAATGGTCTGGAGCCGGCGGTACTGGCTGAGATCATGCGCCAGAGTTCGGGCGGCAACTGGACGCTGGAGAAGTACAACCCCTGGCCCGGCGTAATGGAAAACGCCCCGGCCTCCAAAGGCTACAGCGGCGGCTTTATGGCCGAGCTGATGGCCAAAGACCTCGGCCTGGCCCAGGAAGCCGCACAACACAGCGGCAGCAGCACACCGATGGGAGCCCTGGCCCTGCAGCTGTATCGCCTGCTGCTCAAGCAAGGCAAAGGCAAGCAGGACTTCTCGGTGGTGCAACAGTTGTTCGTCGAATAGACATGTCGTAGGGTGCGCCGTGTGCACCAAGAAAACTCACCGACAGCTGGTGCGCACAGCGCACAGCGCACCCTAGCGCTCGCGCAGCGCCTCGGCGCGGGCGCGGATGATGGGTTTGAGCAGGTAGCTGAGGATGCTTTTCTTGCCGGTGATGATGTCCACCGAGGCGACCATGCCGGGGATGATCAACAGCGGATGCTCGTCGGTGCCCAGATGGCTCTTATTGGTGCGCAGCTTGATCTCGTAGAAGCTGTTGCCTTCATCGTCGGTGACGGTGTCGGCACCGATCTGTTCCAGCTCGGCTTTGAGCCCGCCGTAGATGGTGTAGTCGTAAGCGGTGAACTTGACCATGGCCTCCTGGCCGGGATGCAGAAAGGCGATGTCCTGGGGACGGATGCGCGCCTCGACCAGCAGGTTTTCGCCAAGTGGCACTATCTCCACCAGATCGCTGCCGGGCTGGATCACCCCGCCGATGGTATTGACCAACAGCTGCTTGACGATACCCCGCACCGGCGAGGTGACCAGGGTGCGGTTGACCCGGTCCTCCAGCGCCTTACCGGTCGACTGGATCTTGCTCAGTTCGGTGCGGGCTTCGTTCAACTCGGCCAAGGCTTCGCTGCGAAAACGCCCACGGGTTTCGTCGATCTTGCGTTCGACTTCCTTGATCGCCGATTCGGCGCGCGGAATCGCCAGCGAGGTGGCGTCCAATTGGCCGCGCGCCTCCACTTCGGCACGCTTGAGTCGGAGTACCTCGACCGGGGAAATCGCGCCCTGGGCCACCAGCGGCTCGGACATCTGGATTTCCTGACGCAGCAGCCCGAGGCTGTTGCGGTATTGGGTCTGTTTGGAAGCGAACTCGCGCAGCTCCTGACCGCGCTGGATCAGTTGCTCTTCCAGTCCCGCCACCTCGTCGAGCAATTGCTGCTTACGGCTGTTGAACAGCTCTATTTCGTTGTCGGCCTGGCGCGGTACCTTCTCGCGCACCTCAGCGGCGACCACCAGATCGCGCCCCTGCACTTCGGCGCTGAGGCGCTCGACGCGTAGCAGCAACGCCAGGCGGTCGGCCTCGGTTTCGCCGACGTTGGAGGCGAAACGAGTGTCGTCCAGGCGCAGCAGCGGATCGCCGATCTCGACCACCTGACCTTCACGGACGAACAGCTCGGCGACTATGCCGCCTTCCAGATTCTGGATCTTCTGCAGGCGCGAGGAAGGAATAGCCTTGCCATCGCCGCGCGTCACCTCGTCGACCACAGCGAAATTGGCCCACAGCAGACAGAAGGCGACGAAGGCGATCAGCCCCCAGATGGTCAAACGCACTATCCGTGGCGCATCTTCGATCAGCGCCTTGCTGACTTCGGGCAGGGGCTCGTCGCCCATTTCGTCGTGCCGACCGAAATAGGCCGCAATGCTCTGGCGCAGGCCTTTCCCCGATGGTTTAACCGACACTGATCTGCCCCTTCTTCAGCGCTTCCATCACACTGCCTTTTGGCCCGTCGGCGATGATCTGGCCGCGATCGATGATGATCAGACGGTCGACCAGGCTGAGCATCGAGGCGCGGTGGGTGACCAAGAGCAGGGTCTTGTTGCCGATAACCGCGGACAGGCGCTGTTTGAGGCGCTCCTCGCCGGTGTTGTCCATGGCGCTGGTCGGCTCGTCGAGCAGCAGGATCGGCGGGTCGAGCAACAGCGCGCGAGCCAGGGCGACATTCTGCCGCTGGCCGCCAGAGAGGTTCTGCCCGCGCTCACCTACTTGCAACTCGTAACCCTTGGGGTGCAAGCGGGCGAACTCATGGACGCCGGCCAATTCGGCGGCCTGCAGTACCAACTCGTCCTCGACGTAGCGCGCCCCGGACACCAGGTTGTCGCGCAGGGTGCCGGAAAACAGTTGGATATCCTGGGGCACGTAGCCGATGTTGTAGCGCAGGTCGCTGACATCTAACTGGCGCACATCGATGCCGTCGACCAGCAAGCTGCCGCTATCGGCCTGGTAGAGACCGACGATCAGCTTGGCCAGGGAACTCTTGCCGGAGCCGCTACGACCGATGATGCCGATTTTTTCCCCGGGCCGGACCACCAGATTGATCTTCTGCAAAGCCGCCTGCTGCTGATCCGGGTAGTGGAAGTCCACCTGACGGAACTCCACCGCGCCCTGCAGCGCCTGGCGCTTGAGCGGGCGTTCGTCCTCGTGGCGCTCCTGCGGCAACTCCATCATCTGGTTGACCGATTCGAGCGTCACCTTGGCCTGTTGATAGCGGGTCAGCAGACCGGAAATCTGTGTCAACGGCCCCAGCGCCCGACTGCTGAGCATGTAACAGGCGATCAGGCCGCCCATGCTCAAATTGCCGGCGATGATCTGGTACACGCCCATCACTATCACCGCCACGCCGGCCAACTGCTGCAGCAGCATGGTCGCATTCATCGCCAGGCTGGAAAGCATGCGCGCACGCAACTCCAGGCGGCTGAGAGTACCGATGGTCTGCTCCCAGATATATTGGCGCTCGCTCTCGGCGTTGTTCACCTTGACCGCATCCAGCCCGGCCAGGCTCTCGATCAGACTGGACTGGCGCTCGGCGGCCAGCGCCATGGTGCGCTGCATGGTATCGGCCAGGGGCCGTTGCAGCGCCCAACCGATCAGCGCCACCAGCGGGAAAGCCAGCAGCGGAATCCACACCAGATGCCCGCCGATCATCGCGATCACCGCCAGAATCAGCAGAGTAAACGGCAGGTCGATGACGCTGGCCAGGGTCAGGGAGGCGAGGAAGTCGCGCAGGTTCTGAAATTCATGGATGTTCTGCGCGAAGCTGCCGACCCGCGCCGGGCGGAATTTCATGGCCATGCCGACGATGCGTTCGAACAGCGTGGCTGAGACGATAAGGTCGGTCTTTTTGCCGGCCAGATCCAGGCACAGGCCGCGCAGGGTTTTCAGCAGCAGATCGAAAAAGAATACGCCGACAATGCCGATTGCCAGCACCCAGAGCGTGGCTTCGGCCTGGTTGGGCACTACGCGGTCGTACACGTTCATCACGAACAGCGGCGTGGCCAGGCCGATCAGGTTGATAAGCAAGCTGGCGGCTATGGCATCGATATATAGCCAGCGCGAGCGCTTCAGCGTGTCGCGGAACCAGGAACTGGCGCGCGGCACCAGTTCGCCGCGATTGAAATCGAACTTGTGCAGTGGCTGGGCGAAGAACACCTGACCGCTGTAATCCTTGGCCAGAACCTCGGCACTGACCCGTACCTCACCGCCTTCGCTCTCGCTGGGCATGATCCGCGCCCTGCCCTGCTCGTCCCAGCCGAGCAGCAGCGCACTACGCCCGTCCTGCAGCAACAACAGCGCCGGCATCGCCAGCTCGGGGATTTTATTCAAGCCGCGACGCAACCAGCGCCCTTGCAAGCCGGCGCGCGCCGCGGCGTCGA
>CAMPJN010000190.1 GCA_946886875.1 uncultured Pseudomonas sp. | reverse complement strand
TGCTCAACACCATTCTGCTGGTGTCTTCCAGCTTCACCCTGACCTTCGCCCACCACGCGTTGCGCAAGGATCACCGCAAGCCGCTGAAGATCTGGCTGGCGCTGACCGTGCTGCTGGGGCTGGCGTTTCTGGTGTTCCAGATCGAGGAATACGTGCATGCCTATACCGAACTGGGCCTGACGCTCGGCTCCGGTATCTATGGCGCGACCTTCTTTATGCTCACCGGTTTTCACGGTGCCCACGTGACCTTCGGCGCGATCATGCTGACGGTGATGCTGGTCCGGGTGATGCGCGGACACTTCACGCCCGACCAGCACTTCGGCTTCGAAGCCGCCGCCTGGTATTGGCACTTCGTCGATGTGGTGTGGATCGGCCTGTTCGTCTTCGTTTATGTGCTTTAGCGTTGATTGAGGTTTCGCGGCTTGAGGCGCAACCTCAACAGACGCCAAGGTTGATCGTTGAACCCTGGGGACGGTTCGGCGATCAAGCTACCAAGTAACCTGCGAGACCAACTGACCGCTGTAAAAGCCCCATGCGATCAGAGCAACCGTCAGGGCCGTAAGTATTACCCGGACGGTCAGGGAGTTGACCACCCGCGAGGTGTGGCTCTCGTCCTTGACCAGAAAGAACAAGCCGCTGAATAGGCTAACCACAGTAGCCAGCAGTAACAGGATGATCGCGGCCTTGAGCATGTGTATCTCCCATGCGTAACTTCCGGGGGGAAGGGGAATGTTGTTCAGCTGCAGTATAACCAGCTTGGCCAGAGTATCCGGGAGCGCCAGATGAGCGTCTTTCGTCCTGGCCTGCTGCCCAGTTTACTGGTCCTGCTGCTGTTTCCCGGGTTGATCGCTCTGGGCTTCTGGCAGTTGGCGCGGGCCGAAGAGAAGCGCGAGTTGTTGGCGACTCACCAGGCTCGGCAAGTCGCGGCGCCAATCAGCCTCGATGAACTCGAGCGGCATTCCGATCCGTCCTATATGCGGGTGCAACTGCAGGGCCATTTCGATGCCCGCCATAGCCTGCTGCTGGACAATCGCACCCGCGCCGGCCAGGCCGGGGTCGAGGTGCTGCAACCCTTCTATGACCAGAACAGTGGTCTCTGGCTGCTGCTCAATCGCGGTTGGTTGCCCTGGCCTGATCGGCGCGTGGCGCCAAGCTTCGCTACCCCCGATACACCCTTGAGCCTGCGCGCCTCAATCTACGTGCCCTTGGGCGAACCCTTGCAATTACAACAGAGCGCAACCGCGAGCGGTTGGCCGCGACTGGTCACGGCGGTCGAGCCTGATGCACTCTGGCAGCAACTGGGGCGTGGCGGTTTGAATTACGAAGTCCGTCTGGAACCGGGCCCGGCGTCCTTCCAGACCGATTGGCCGGTGGTCGCCATGAGCCCGGATAAACACCTCGGTTATGCCGTGCAATGGTTCGCCCTGGCGGCCGCTCTGCTCGGTCTGTTCATTTATTTAGGTTTATATAACGCGCGGGAGACTCGCCATGAACCCAGCCATCGCCCTGCCTGATGCCTTGCCTGAAGTGCCGCCCGGTCAGCGCCGACGCGGCCGCTTGCAGCTTATCCTGATCCTCGCCGTGGTGATCGGGCCGATGATCCTGGCCAGCGCCATGTACCAGTGGCGCTTCTGGGTGCCGGAAACCCGCAGCTATCACGGCGAGCTGATCGGCACCGGGCAGACCCGCATCGACCTCGGCGTGGTCGGCGCCGAAGAAACCCGCTGGCAGTTGCTGGTGACAGTGCCCGAAGTCTGCGATGCCGGGTGTAAGGAACTGGTGTTTCTCGCCCGCCAGGTGCATATCGGCCTCAACCGCGATGTCGGCCGCGCCGCCCACGGTCTGGCGACTGCCCAGCCGCTAACGGCGGACTATGACGCCCAGTTGCGCCGCGAATACCCGCAACTGAGCCGCTACCAGCTGCAGCTGCCGACCTACGGCGAGATCGCTGGCAAGGCCTCCGGTGCGCAACTATGGATAGTCGACCCACGCGGCAATCTGGTGCTGCGCTACGACGCCAGCAGCAAAGGCAAGGCGATCCTCAAGGATCTGCGCCATCTGCTGAAAATCTCGCAAATCGGCTAGCTGAACCTGCTCCCTAACCCGGCACCGCGCGATGTTCATGCTAAGGATTGAAGATGAGTAAACCCGGTTACCGTTTCGCACTGTTCGCCACCCTGTTGGCGGTGCTGGTGGTGATGCTCGGCGCTTACACCCGGCTCAGCCATGCCGGTCTGGGCTGTCCCGATTGGCCGGGCTGCTACGGCTTTCTCGGCGTGCCGATGAGCGAGCACAGCCAGGCCCTGGCCGGCACGCGTTTTCCCGAGGCTCCGGTGGAAGTTGCCAAGGGCTGGTACGAAATGATCCATCGCTATTTCGCCGGCACCCTTGGCCTGGTGATTCTCGGTTTGGCGGTGCAGGCGATTCGCCGCCGCGCCGAGCCGGAGCAACCGTTGAAACTGCCCTTGGTGTTGCTCGGCCTGGTGATCCTGCAGGCGGCCTTCGGCATGTGGACGGTGACCCTCAAGCTCTGGCCCCAGGTCGTCACTGCACACCTGCTCGGTGGTTTCGCCACCTTGAGTCTGCTTTTTCTGCTGACGCTACGGTTAGCCAACGCGCTGCCGGTGTTGCCGAGAATCAGCGCAGGCCAGCGAGGTATGGCGGCCATGGCATTGCTGCTGACGGTCGGGCAGATCGCCCTCGGTGGCTGGGTCAGCAGCAACTACGCCGCGGTGGCCTGCGTCGATCTGCCGACCTGTCATGGCGAGTGGTGGCCGGCGATGGATTTCGCCAATGGCTTCCACCTGACCCAGCATATCGGCCCCAACTACCTCGGCGGGCAACTCGACAGCGACGCACGCACCGCCATTCATATGAGCCACCGTCTCGGCGCCCTGCTGCTGAGCCTGGTCCTGCTGTTGCTGGCCTGGCGCCTCAAACGCAGCGGTTTACCACGCCTCGGCGGTTTGCTGCTGCTGGCGCTGGCCGTGCAAGTCAGTCTGGGCCTGAGCAATGTGTACTTTCATTTGCCACTGCCGGTGGCGGTGGCGCATAACCTCGGCGGTGCGCTGTTATTGCTGAGCCTGGTGCTGATCAACTATCGAGTGCGGCGTGTCGCTGCTCCGGCGCTGCAGACGCGCGACGAGCAGGCAAATTTTTCGGCGATGCCGAGCCAATAACAAGAACTACCAAGGAGAGAGCGGATGGCTACTCTAGCGCGCGAACAACGTATCCACGCCAGCTGGCGCGATTATCTGGAGCTGACCAAGCCACGGGTAGTGGTGCTGATGCTGATCACCTCGCTGGTCGGCATGTTTCTCGCCACCCGCGCCGGGGTGGCCTGGCAGGTGCTGGTCTTCGGCAACCTGGGCATCGGCCTGTGCGCCGGTGCGGCTGCGGCGGTCAACCATGTGGTGGACCGGCGTATCGACTCGATCATGGCGCGCACCCTCAAGCGTCCCGTCACCTCGGGGCGCGTTTCGCCCGCGGCGGCGCTGAGCTTCGCCCTACTGCTGGCGGTTTCCGGCATGGCGCTGTTGCTGGTGTTCACCAACCAACTGGCGGCTTGGCTGACCCTGGCTTCGCTACTCGGCTATGCGGTGATCTATACCGGCTTTCTCAAGCGCGCCACGCCGCAGAACATCGTTATCGGCGGCCTCGCCGGTGCTGCGCCGCCGCTGCTCGGCTGGGTCGCGGTCACCGGGCATATCAGTGCCGAGCCGCTGCTGCTGGTGCTGATCATCTTCGCCTGGACGCCGCCGCACTTCTGGGCCCTGGCGATTCACCGCAAAGAGGAATACGCCAAGGCGGATATCCCCATGCTGCCGGTGACCCATGGCGAGCATTACACCAAGGTGCATATCCTGCTCTACACCTGCATCATGTTCGCCGTGACCCTGCTGCCCTACGCGATTCATATGAGCGGCCTGCTCTATCTGGTGTGCGCTGTCGGCCTGGGCCTACGTTTCCTGCATTGGGCCTGGGTGCTGTACCGTGACAGCAAGCCACACGCGGCGATCAATACCTTCAAGTACAGTATCTGGTACCTGTTTTCGCTGTTTATCGCCCTGCTGGTCGATCACTATCTGTTGTTAAACCTGTAATCGTTGGTGCCATGTCCCGAACCCAGATCACCGTTTTTGTTCTCGTTGCGATTGTCGCTTTAGTCCTCGGCCTGACCGTCAACAAGGTGCTCAATAGCAAGGGCCAGGGCGACCCGACCCTGCTGCTCGATGCCGGCATAGTGCTGTTGCCGCAGAGCCGCAGCCTACCCGAACTGAGCTTGATCGATCAGGACGGCAAGGCAGTGCAGGTGAATGAACTCAAGGATAAGTGGAGCCTGCTGTTTTTCGGCTACACCTTCTGCCCGGATATCTGCCCGGCGACGCTGGCCCAGTTGCGCCAGTTGCAAGGCCAGCTGCCACAGGAGACGCGCGATAACCTGCGGGTGATCCTGGTCAGCGTCGATCCCAACCGCGATACCCCGGCGCAGTTGAAGAAGTACCTGGAGTATTTCGATGCCGGCTTTATCGGCCTGACCGCCGATGAGCAGATCCTGAGCAAGCTGGCCAATGCGGTGAGTATTCCCTTTATTCCGGCCGATACCAGCAAGGAAAACTATACCGTCGACCACAGCGGCAATCTGGTGCTGATCGGCCCGGATGGCACGCAACGCGGCTTTATCCGCGCGCCGATAAACAATACGAAACTCGCCGCGCAGTTGCCGGGCTTGATCGCGCCACAGAACTAACGATGTAGCAATGCCGCCAGCGGTGCGCTGCGCAATTGGCTGCGCAGCCGCGCGCGAAAGTCGGCAGGGTCTTCCGCGGGGTAGCGCAGCCAATGAATAAAGCTGCGCAGGTAGACGCCGGTCAGCAGGCTTTCCTCAAGGATTCGGCACAGGTATTGGGTTTCCCGCCGGGCCGCCTCGCGCCACCATTGCACGGTGCGGCTGATGCGCAGCAGGCCGAGTACCTGCAAATGGATATGCCCCGGCTCCAGCTTGTACCACAGCATCTGCCCGGTCACCGCCCGGTGCGCCGCCAGGCTGTCGAGCCAGGCGATCAATAATTCTTCCAGACGTTTGTCCGCGCTCAGACCGTTCAGGTCGGCAGCCGCGGCGCGGCCGAGCATGGCCCGGTCGGCGCGGTCGAACCAGGCCTCGACCAGTTGATCCTTCTCCCGGTAATGCACGGCTATGGCATCCAGGCCGACGCCCAGTTGCGCGGCTACATCGAACAAGTGCAAGCGCTCCCAGCCGCAGGAATCGGCCAGGTGCAGGGCGCTATCGAGTATCTGTGCTGCGGACGGGTTTGAACGTGGCATGGCGGACCCCCGCTTAGCAGTATGGCGGCTAAGCGGGGTGTGAGAGGGCGGGGCGACGGATGGAGCCTGGGCGGGCTTGCCTAGAAGTGGTAAGCCGCGCCCAGGCGCACGCTCTGCTCGGTCAGGCGCTGCTTGTATTCTTCGACCCACATGTTGACGGGGATATTTCCCTGGGTGCCGAAATCTGCGTAGCGGTACTCGATGCGGGCGGAAAAGGCATCGCTCAGCAGATATTCGGCGCCGGCACCTACCGTCCAGCCGCCCTGGCCCTTGGTTTTGGATTCGCTAGCGTTAATGCCGGGGCTCAGGTCTTCCCATTTCCGCTCGACCCTTGCATAGGCATAGCCTGCGGTGGCGAACAGTAGGAGATCGGTGGTGGGTAGGTAGCCCAGGCGTCCGCGCAAGGAGCCGGAGTCTTTGATCTCGCTGGCAGCGCGATATCGAGTGTCGGTGACACCATTGAACTCTTGAAAGTCCTGATCGCGCTGGTCTATACGGCCGTCGTAATCCGCCTCCACGCCGACCAGCCAGTTATGTGGCAGCACCCAGTTGTAGCCGGCTAGTACGCCATATTGCGCCCCGGTGGGATTGGTTTCCTGAGTGAAGCCGGTTTTTCTATGGTTGAACTGGTCGTAGCTGGTGCCCCGGTCTTCGGCCCAGGCGTAACCGCTGTAGAGGCCGACATAGGTACCCTCAAAGCCATCGGCCAAAGCGGTTAACGGGGCCACGAGGGTAGTTAAGAGCAGGGCGCGTTTCATGGGGGCAGTCCTTTTTTATAGGTAATGAGGTTGGGGGGGCGAGCAAACCTGGCTGTTAGGATGACTTGAGTATGGTAAACCCATCGTCAAGCCCCGTTGGGCTATGCCGCGTTGCGGTTAGCCCAATTGCAAAGTGGATGTTAGCGCCAGTTGTACAGCTCCTTCTCGGAAACCTGATGCATCTGACTGACCTGGGCCTGGAAGGCTTGCATCGAGGCCCAGATGCGCCCATTCAGCTCGCTTTGCGCGGCCAGGTCGCCGAGCACCAGAGCGCTTTCCCGTTGCATGGCGTCGAGCACCTCGTCAGGGAAGCGCTTGAGCAGGGTGCCTTGCTGCTTCAACTCATCGAGAGCCAGGGCGTTGTGGTAGACGTAGTCGTCCATCATGTCCTGACTGGCGGCGCGGGCGGCTTCGCTGAGGATCGCCTGCAAGTCGGCCGGCAGGCTGTCGAGGGCCTTCTGGTTGATCAGCAGTTCAAGCACCGCCTGGGGTTCCTGCCAACCCGGGTAGTAGTAGAACTTGGCGGCTTTGTGCAGGCCGAAGGCCAGGTCGTTGTAAGGGCTGACCCAGTCGGTGGCGTCGATGGCGTTGCTCTGCAGCGCGGTGAAGACTTCGCCGCCGGGCAGGTTGACGGTGGTCGCGCCGAGCCTGCTCAGCACTTCGCCGCCGAGGCCCGGCATGCGGATCTTCAGGCCTTTGAGGTCGTCCAGGGAGTTGATCTCCTTGTTGTACCAGCCACCCATCTGCATGCCGGTATTGCCCACCACCATGGGTTTCACGCCATAGGGCGCATAGGCCTCTTCCCAAAGGGCCTGGCCGCCGCCCTTGCTCAGCCAGGCGTTCATTTCGCTGGTGGACAGGCCGAAGGGTACGGCAGTGAAGAACTGCGCCGCCGGCACCTTGCCTTTCCAGTAATAAGCCGCGCCATGACCGAGCTCGGCGGTGCCGCGCGAAACCGCATCGAACACCTCCAGCGGCGGCACCAGTTCGCCGCCGG
>CAMPJN010000189.1 GCA_946886875.1 uncultured Pseudomonas sp. | reverse complement strand
TGGCGCCACCCAGGTGGTCAATCTGGACATGGCCAAAGCCGCCTTGAGTCGCGGCCGCGATAACCATCGCCTCAACCAGCAGGATCTGAGCCGGGTGAGCTTCCTAGGCCATGAATTGTTCAAATCCTGGAGCAAAGTCAGAAAATACGGGCCCTGCGACCTGATCATTATCGACCCGCCGTCCTTCCAGAAGGGCAGCTTCGCCCTGACCCAGGACTACCAGAAAATCCTCCGGCGCCTGCCCGAGTTGCTGACCGAGTGCGGTCAGGTGCTGGCTTGCATCAATGACCCGCAAATAGGCGCGGATTTTCTGATCGAGGGCATGGCCGAGCACGCGCCGAGCCTGCGCTTCGTCCAGCGCCTGGACAACCCGCCGGAGTTCGCCGATAGCGACCCCCAGGGCGGTCTCAAGGCTTTGGTATTCGAACTGTCGCCGGCATAGCCGCGCCAGCGGAAAAATATCCCCTGGCGCCTCACCATCTCTCCTTGCCAAGCGCCCAGTGCTCTTCTAGCGTCAATTCACAGCAGGGAGCACCCGCAGGCAGGAGCCACTCAGCCGCCTACCGCTTCGACCCGCACCGTTTGAGCCGCCGCTCCGCCAGCATTGGCGGACCGTCGTAGCCATGCTTGCCTCCTGCTTTTTTCGGCTTTCGCCATCATCACCACGCTCAGGAGGCGCACTCACGCAGCTGAAAATCGCCATACCGCTTTGCCGACCGGATGCATCGTTCATACATGGAGATAACAATAATGAGCCGCACGCATAACCCAAGCCTGATCAAATTCCTGTTCTTATCGCTATTGCTGTTATTCGCCTCGCTCGGCGCCCGAGGCGTCATGGCCGCCACCCCCGTCTGCGAGGCCAGTTCGAGCTGGATCACCAGCCCCAATCCGCCAAGCGAAATCCCCAACGGCAGCAATGCGCAGTTCTGCGACTTCTATCAATTCAGCTGGCAATGGTTTTTCGACCTGGTGAGCCCGTCGGCGGGCGACGCCAGCCTGCGCAACTTCGAAGTCGCGGCCAACTATCCGATTCTGCAACTCGAAGGCGATTCCTGTGCTGCCAATGCGCCGCAGAAGGTCGTGTTCGTGCGTGTCGAGAAACCCCAGGACGCCAACACCCCGTTTGTCATTCCCGAGCGCATCGGCCAGGCCGGCGGCGAAGACACCATCTACGACCAGAACGGCAACGTGGTGTTCTACGACGTGCGTTTCAGCCGCAACCTCTGCAACGTCGGGCAGATCCAGTCGGCGCCGCAGTTTCCTGCCGGCACCACCGAGATGAAGACCGCCTGGCGCGTTATCACCGATGCGGAAAAGGCCAGCTACTTCTGGATGGAAGCGGATATCGACAACGTGCCCGGCACCGAGCTGCTCGGTATGGTCGGCTTCCACATGGTGATCGCCACCGCCCTGCACCCTGAATTCATCTGGGTCACTTTCGAACACCGCAGCAACGCCCCTGACTGTTCGAATCCCGGCACCGCGCCGGCGTCCGGCTGGTCGTTCGCCAGCGCCGCCTGCGTCGAGCAACTGCCGACCATCACCGGCGCCTGCAGCTTCAACGCCGCCACGCCCGCCACCAGCATCACCGGCCCGGCCTCGGAAATCTGCCAGGTGTTCCACGATGGCACGGACCCCAGCGACCATGAAGGTACCGACAACATCGCCATCATCGACTCGATGAATACGCAGATTCAGGGCTTCCTCAGCGCCCTGGGCAGCGATAGCCCGATGTCGGTGTGGCAGAACTACATGATGGTCGGCGCACTCTGGGAAAACGACGTTACCCAACCGTCCTCCATCGTCTCCAACCAGCGCGGCTCGATGCGCCTGGCCAATACGGTGATGGAAACCACCCACCAGAACGTCGATCTCACCTCATCGTTCGTCTCCAACTGCTTCGGCTGCCACAACTTCGACGGCTCGAAAACCAGCAACACCCTGCCGTCGTCGGGCTTGAGCCATATCTTCGACGACATCATGGAAGGCCAGTGCGCCACGCCCACCGATGTGCAGGCCGGACCGATCTGGAACAACAGCGATGCGGAGCAGAAATGCCCGCAAACCTGCAAAACCAACGGCGGCTGGAACGGCAACTGGACCACCACCGAACCGGGCAAGATGTCCGTCTGCGGTTGTTGCGGCGGCTAACGGCCTACGCACAGCGAATCGCCCAGGCACCGAGCGGTGCCTGGACGACCAGATAAAGCCAGATTTCAGAAAAATGGCGCTTCGCAGCCCGTATGAAATCCGGGGGAATTACGCGGCTGACATCGCTTCCCGGATTGCGCCAAGGCTTATCAGGCTACGGGACGACATATTCGTAGGAGCGGCCTTGGCCGCGATCCCGCCCAATCCATTCTTCCCGGTTAACCCTTACCCTTGGTGCGGGTCAGGTGCGGGCCGCCGTTTTTCTCCAGGTATTGGATCACCAGGCTGGCGACGTCCTTGCCGGTGGTGGTTTCGATGCCTTCCAGGCCCGGCGATGAATTGACTTCCATCACCAGCGGGCCGTGGTTGGAACGCAGGATATCCACCCCCGCCACCGACAGGCCCATGACCTTGGCCGCGCGGATTGCGGTCATGCGTTCTTCCGGGGTGATCTTGATCAGGCTGGCGCTACCGCCGCGGTGCAGGTTGGAGCGGAACTCGCCTGGTTTGGCCTGGCGTTTCATTGCGGCGATGACCTTGTCGCCGACCACGAAACAGCGGATGTCGGCGCCGCCGGCTTCCTTGATGTATTCCTGGACCATGATGTCCTGCTTGAGACCCATAAAGGCCTCGATCACCGACTCGGCGGCTTTGGCTGTTTCGCACAGCACCACGCCTATACCCTGGGTGCCCTCCAGCACCTTGATCACCAGTGGCGCGCCATTGACCATCTGGATCAGGTCGTCGATATCGTCGGGGGAGTGGGCGAAACCGGTGACTGGCAAACCGACGCCGCGGCGCGACAGCAGCTGCAGCGAGCGCAGCTTGTCGCGCGAGCGGGCGATGGCCACCGATTCGTTGAGCGGGAACACCCCCATCATCTCGAACTGACGCAGCACCGCGCAGCCGTAGAAGGTCACCGAGGCGCCGATCCGCGGGATCACCGCATCGAAACCTTCCAGCGGTTTGCCGCGGTAATGGATCTGCGGTTTGTGGCTGGCGATGTTCATATAGGCGCGCAGGGTGTCGATCACCACCACCTCATGGCCCCGCTGCTGACCGGCTTCGACCAGGCGACGAGTGGAATACAGGCGCGGGTTGCGCGACAGCACGGCGATTTTCATTGAGCACCAGAAAGGTCAGCGAGGATGGGTTTTTTCTGTACATAGTTGAGTGCCGGGTTGACCAGCAATTGCCCGTCGATCAGCGCTTTGGAGCCGAGCAGGATGCGATAGCGCATGGTTTTGCGGCAGGTCAGGGTGAACTCCACCGGCCACTCGCGCTCACCCAGGGTCAGGCGTGTGCGGATCACGTAGCGCGACTGTGCATGGCCGTTAGAGCTCTTGATCATCTTGACCGATACCACCGGCGCTTCGCAGCGATGGCGACGTTGCACCAGGGTGCCGAGGTGCGCGGCGAAGCGCACCCACTGCTCGCCATCGCGCTCGAACGGCTGAATATCGCTGGCATGCAGGCAGGAGGTGCGAGCGCCGGTATCGATCTTCGCGCGCAAGCCGACCATGCCCAGCTCCGGCAGGTTGATCCACTCGCGCAGGCCGGTCACGTTGAGTTGGTCGAAAGTTTTCACACACAGTCGTCCGCAGTATTTGCGGGCATTCTAGTTGGCCCTTATGACAACTGCATCAGGCAAAATGTCCGGCAGCCTACTGGCATTCTTGGGGGATGGATGAAGGATAAAGAAGACGACAAGGTACGCCTGGACAAATGGCTCTGGGCCGCGCGCTTTTACAAGACCCGCGCCCTGGCCAAGGCGGCGATCGAGGGCGGCAAGGTGCATTGCCGCGGCGAGCGCTGCAAGCCGGGCAAGGAGCCGCGAGTAGGTGATGAGTTGCTGATCCGCAATGGTTTCGACGAGCGCACTGTGGTGATCCAGGCGCTATCGGTGGTGCGCCGTGGCGCGCCCGAGGCCCAGACGCTGTACGCGGAAACCGCCGAGAGCATCGAACGCCGAGAACAGGCCACGGCGCAACGCAAAGCCGGCGCCCTGGGCATGCAGACCGATGGTCGGCCGAGCAAGAAGCAGCGGCGGCAGATCCATAGGTTTCGCAGCGACCAGGATTGACCGCGGCCCGCTAGTCGAGCATATCCGCGTAGCGATCGTCGACTTTGAATACCAGCGGTTGAGCGAAGCCCGGCACCTTGATCTGCTCGGGGCTGATTTCCAGCTCCTGATCGTTGATCAGGTCCTTGCCGAAGTTGTAGAGGATATCGAACTGGCCGAGCAGGGCTTGCTGGTCGTACGCCGCGGCAACCGCGCGGGTGGTCTCGCGCTTGGCTTGCCAGGCGTTGAAAGCTGCCTCGCCATGGCGTTTGCGCAGCATGCGCTCGGTGACCTGGGGCGACAGCAGCACGCCGGTGGCGTTATTACCGCCAAAGCCTTTGGAGTTGAGGAAGCAGACGTCCATGCCAGTGAGCTGACGGTCTTTTACCTCCAGGCTGATGTGTTGGCGGTGGACATCATCGGCAACCTTGTCGATGGTCTTCAAGCCCGGCAGCAGGCCGTGCTGGAAGGTGCCCAGGGCCGATATCAGCTGGTCGCCGCTGGCTG
Organism: uncultured Pseudomonas sp.; assembly: GCA_946886875.1. The sequence continues at coordinate 2,378 of CAMPJN010000189.1, read as the reverse complement.
GAGCCAGGGAGTGGCCGACATAGGCCTTGACCGCCGCTACCGGCCAGTTTTCGATACCGAAGGCGGCGGCTACGCGGTCGAGTAGCTCGGATTCGGTCACTCGGTTGGCCGGGGTGCTGGAGCCGTGGGCATGCACGAAACTGCGCTGGCGTACCGCCTCGGTACCGAGCAGTTGGGCGGCGCAGGCCACGGCCTTGGCCATGGTCAGGTAGTTGCCGGGACCGGGGGCGGAGATGGATTTCTTGAAGCCATCGGCGTTGATAAACACATCCGGCACGGCGCCATGCACATCGGCCCCCAGCTCCATGGCCAGCTCGTCGTCCATCAGCAGGATAAATTGCGTCGACTCGGCGAGGGTGAAACCGCAGTTCTCGCCGAATGGGCGGCTGGCCCGGCGGAAGTCCACCTCGCTGCGGTCCACATCCTCCTTGCCCTCGATCTTGCGCAGACCATCCTCGGTGGCCAGGGCGCCCATGGCGCCGTAGCCGTCGATAAACTCGGGGGTGATCGGCGCCTCGCTGTTACCCACCAGGACGACCCGGGAGCGGCCACTGCTGATCTGTTCGATGCCCTTCTGCAGGTTATACAGAAAGGTGGCGCAGGCGCCGGTGACGCTGCCGGTGGTGCCGACGCTGCCCAAAACATAGGCGTTGATAAAGTCCGCCGGCATGCTGTTGAGCCCCAGTGGGCATTGCTTGGCGGTGACCCGGTTGCCCTTGAGGCGGGCCTGGAGCATGCCGCCGAAGCCATTTTCATCCATCTGGCTCATGCCGCTGCCGGCAAATACCGCCACCTGATCCGGCTGCACCCTGGCCATGATGTCGGCCCAGGGTATGCCGGTGGAGCGCAGGGCGTCGGTGGCGCCGACCACGGCCAGCTGCAGGCCGCGTGGATGGAAGTGCGAGTGGTACAGCTCGCCCGGTTCGAAGCCACTGGGTAACTGGCCGGCGGATTTCACCGGCAGAGCGCGGTAGCTGTCGACCTTGAAGGCGCAGTTGTCGTGCAGGGTGACCAGTACTTCGGTGGCGTTCAGCTCGTCCACCACCCAGTCGGCGGGCAGCGGTTCGGGCAGTTGCTTGCGCAGGGTGATAAAGCTCAGCGGGTGACCAGCTGTGGCGCTGATGTCGATGGTCTTCTGCCAGTGGCTGGCATCGGGGTCCAGGTGCTGTTTTTCGATGCGCCGTACCAGAGTCGAGGCGAGTATCTGTTCGGCGAAGCGGCTGTCGATTTCGCCCAGGCTCAGGCTGTTGCCGTCGTGATCCTGGTGAGCGCCGTCCACCACCTTGACCAGCTTCATCATCACCGCCAGGCCGGCAAGGGTCTCCCGGCGTGCCTGGATGTCCATCGACTCGATCACGGTGCGGCGGAAACCGTGGTGAAAGGAACTGCGGCCAGCTGCGTTATAACCGCCAAAACCAACGATCACGGGTAAGCGAGATTTCACGGAGAAAGTCCTCAAAAAGATGTGGGACAGCCCTGATAGCGCGACAGGGAACTGTCGCCGACTCTGCCGGCACGGGAGAAAACTGCGGCGCTGACATCGGCTTGACTGTTCGAATGCTTATGCTGACGTGATTAATGACCTGCGAGTCACGGCTTCGACCAAGGTCGCGCTTCGCCAAGACCTTACACCTGCTAGGGTTTATGCAGCCCAAGATGCAGCTGGAGAACACCGATGCACAGCATTAATTCTTACGAATACGGCATGCCGCGCGATGCGGCGAATTTTCAGGCGTTGAGCCCGCTGAGCTTTCTCGAGCGTGCCGCCAGCGTCTATCCGCAGCGTCTGGCGCTGATCAATGGCGGCCAGCGACAGACCTGGGGCGAGACCTATAGCCGTTGTATCCGCTTGGCCTCCGCATTGGCCAAGCAAGGCATCGGTCTGGGCGATACGGTGGCGGTGCTAGCACCGAACGGTCCGGCGATGTTCGAGGCGCATTTCGGCGTGCCCATGTGCGGCGCCGTGCTCAATGCCATCAATACCCGCCTGGATGCCGAAACCATCGCCTTTATCCTGCAGCACGGCGAAGCCAAGGTGCTGCTGGTAGACAAGGAATTTGGCGAAATGGTGCAGCGCGCCATCAGCCATCTGCCGAAGCCGCCATTGGTGATCGGCATCGACGACCCCGAATACGCCGACGGCCAACTGATCGGCCAGTACGACTACGAGGCTCTGCTGGCCCAGGGCGACGCCGACTATGCCTGGCAGATGCCCGCCGACGAGTGGCAGGCCATCGCCCTGAATTACACCTCGGGCACCACTGGCAACCCCAAAGGCGTGGTCTACCACCACCGCGGCGCCCATCTAAACGCACTGTCCAATGCCATGTGCTGGGACATGGGGCGCTTCCCGGTGTACCTGTGGACGCTGCCGATGT
>CAMPJN010000188.1 GCA_946886875.1 uncultured Pseudomonas sp. | reverse complement strand
CCGGCGTTGAAGCCGAACCAGCCAACCCAGAGCATGCTCGCGCCGATCAGGGTGTAGCCCAGGTTGTGCGGCGGCATGGCAGTAGTCGGGAAGCCCTTGCGCTTGCCCAGCACCAGACAGGCCACCAGACCGGCGATACCGGCGTTGATATGGACCACGGTGCCGCCGGCGAAGTCGAGCACACCCCAGTCCCACATCAGCGCACCGTCGCCGCTCCACACCATATGGGCGATGGGGGCGTAAACCAGGGTGAACCAGACCGCCATGAAGATCAGCATCGCGGAGAATTTCATGCGCTCGGCGAAGGCACCGACGATCAAGGCGGGGGTGATGATGGCGAAGGTCATCTGGAAGGTGACGAACACGCTTTCCGGAATACCGGCCACCATGCTGTCCAGGGTCAGACCGCTGAGGAAGGCTTTGGAAAAGCCGCCGACGAAGGAGTTGAGATTGACCACACCCTGCTCCATGCCGGTGGTGTCAAAGGCCAGGCTGTAACCGTAAAGCACCCAAAGCACACTGATCAGACCGGTGATGGCGAAGCACTGCATCAGCACCGACAGGACGTTCTTGGAACGCACCATACCGCCGTAAAACAGCGCAAGACCGGGAATGGTCATAAACAGCACCAACACAGTTGCAACCAGCATCCAAGCCGTATCACCGCTGTTTAAAACTGCCTCGTCGGCCATGGCAAAGCCAGGAACGAGAGACAAAAGGGCTCCTAGCCCTGCGATTTTTCGCAGAGTCATGGGGGTTACTCCTGGGGCGTGGGGTTAGCTGGGCTTAGATTGCGTCGGTATCGGTTTCGCCGGTACGGATACGAATCGCCTGTTCCAGGTTGACGACGAAAATCTTGCCGTCGCCGATCTTGCCGGTGTTGGCCGCCTTGGTGATGGCTTCGATGACGCGGTCGAGCTGATCGTCAGCGATGGCTACGTCGATCTTCACCTTCGGCAGAAAATCGACCACGTACTCGGCGCCGCGGTACAGCTCGGTGTGACCTTTTTGCCGACCGAAGCCTTTGACCTCGGTAACGGTAATGCCCTGCACGCCGATCTCCGACAGTGACTCACGGACGTCGTCCAGCTTGAACGGCTTGATGATGGCAGTGACTAGCTTCATGAAACTCTCTCCCGTGTAAGGTGGACTTGCCCCAGGAATTACCAACCCGGCTCAAGTCTAAGCGCAGTGCCTGGCTTTTGTAATGCATCGGCCGAGCTATCTCGAGAACGCCGATACCCACCAACCGCTCCCGACGAAACACTTCCCCGCCTCGCCTGATGCACCGGAACCGCATTGGTGCTTGGGTCAAAGCGAATAAGCAGAAAGCTTGCCAAAACATACAAAAACTCTGTAATTCATGTGTTTAGCCAATAATCCGGACGATCCCAGGCAAACACAGTCGACAAGCGCGCACCAATATAGTGCGAAGCACTGCCCGCATCCCGCCCGGCGCGCGAAAACCGTGCATCCTCCGCACGAGCGTCCCAGCCCAGGGCTGCGTGCTACACTGCCGCTCGTTTGCTTCCGGAGCCCCGTTATGTTGCCGCCTAAAGCCCTGTTAGACGCCCTCAGCGCCCACGCCTCGCGCTTATTCAACGGCGAAACGCCGCTGCCCCGTAGTGAATTCGAAACTCAGTTCAAAGCCCTGTTGCAAAGCGGCTTCAGTAAACTCGACCTGGTCAGCCGGGAAGAGTTCGACAGCCAGATGGCCGTCCTCGCCCGCACCCGTGCCCGCCTCGAAGCGCTGGAAGCCAAAGTCGCCGAGATGGAAGCACGCAGCAGCGCAGAGCCAACGCCACCCACCGAGTAACCCGCTCGGCCGAGCGACGATCAAGGAGTGATCGATGTCCCTGGCCATAGTCCACAGCCGCGCCCAAGTTGGCGTCGAAGCCCCCGCAGTCACCGTCGAGGCCCACCTGGCCAACGGTTTGCCGTCGCTGGCGCTGGTCGGTTTGCCGGAAACCGCGGTCAAGGAAAGCAAGGACCGCGTGCGCAGCGCCATCCTCAATTGCGCCTTCGATTTTCCGCCCAGGCGAATTACTTTGAATCTGGCCCCAGCCGATCTGCCGAAAGACGGCGGCCGTTTCGACCTGGCCATCGCCCTGGGGATTCTCGCCGCCAGCGGCCAGGTACCCGCCACCGCCCTGGAACAACTCGAATGCCTCGGTGAACTGGCGTTGTCCGGCGAAGTGCGCCCAGTGCAGGGCGTGTTGCCCGCCGCCCTGGCCGCTCGCGCCGCCGGACGCACCTTAGTGGTGCCCAAGGCCAATGCCGAGGAAGCCAGTCTGGCCTCCGGGCTGACGGTGATCGCCGTCGGTCACTTGCTCGAATTGGCCGCCCACCTCAACGGCCAGACGCCGATTGCGCCCTACCAGGCCCAGGGATTGCTGCGACAGACCCTGCCCTACCCGGATCTGTCCGAGGTGCAAGGGCAAGTCGCTGCCAAGCGCGCACTGCTGGTGGCCGCGGCCGGCTCGCATAACCTGCTGTTCAGTGGCCCGCCAGGCACCGGCAAAACCCTGTTGGCCAGCCGCCTGCCCGGTTTGCTGCCGCCACTGGAAGAACAGGAAGCCATGGAGGTCGCGGCCATTCATTCGGTGGCCAGCCAAGCGCCGCTGGAGTCCTGGCCGCAAAGACCCTTTAGAAATCCGCACCATAGCGCCTCCGGCCCGGCACTGGTCGGTGGCGGCAGTCGCCCGCAACCCGGCGAAATTACCTTGGCCCATCAGGGCGTTTTATTTTTGGACGAACTGCCTGAGTTCGACCGCAAGGTGCTGGAGGTTTTACGTGAGCCCCTGGAAAGCGGGCAGATCGTGATAGCCCGGGCCCGCGACAAGGTGCGTTTCCCGGCCAGGTTCCAATTAGTTGCGGCGATGAATCCTTGCCCCTGCGGCTTTCTCGGCGACCCCAGCGGACGCTGCCGCTGCACCCCGGAGCAGATTCAGCGTTATCGCGGCAAACTCTCCGGGCCGCTGCTCGACCGTATCGACCTGCACGTCACGGTGGCGCGGGAAACCACCGCCTTGCATGTGCAGCCCAGCGCTGGCGCCGACACCGCAAGCAGCGCCGCCCTGGTCGCCCGCGCCCGGCAGCGGCAGATAAGACGCCAGGGCGTGGCTAACGCCTTTCTCGATCTACCCGGCCTGCGCCAGCACTGCGCACTGCAAGGGGTTGACCAAAGCTGGCTGGAAAGCGCCTGCGAGCGCCTCGGCCTATCCCTGCGCGCCGCCCACCGCATTCTCAAAGTGGCGCGCACCCTGGCAGACCTCGAGCAAGTGGAGCAAATCGCCCGCAGCCATCTGGCCGAAGCCTTGCAATACCGGGGAAATCCGCAAAGCTGAGCGGTAGTCGCAATCGAACTATGCGATATGCGGTTAGGGTTTACGCCCCCCTCGCCCCACGCGTTAGCTAGCCTAAGGAGAAGCCAACCACGCAGTTCGCGGCCTGGCGGAGGGAAATTTGCCATGTTCGACAATGATTCTCTCAATACTGCTATGGCGTCCGGGCGAGGGCGCGGCGCGCTCTGCATGATCCTGATGATGCTGCTGTATGGCGGCTTCAGCCATGCCGATAGCGGCGAGACGTCCCTGGTCAACGAGCCGATTCGCCCACTGCCGACAACCATCGAGTTCGACCGCGACAAGGCGGCGCTCGGCAAACGCCTGTTCTTCGATCCACGCCTGTCCCGCGACAACACACTCAGCTGCGCCAGCTGCCATGATTTCGCCCAGGGTGGTGCCGATGGCCGGGCGCGCTCGCCGGGTGTCGATGGTCGCGAAGGCCCCTTCAATTCGCCGAGTGTGTTCAACACCGGTTTCAACTTCCGCCAGTTATGGACCGGCAAGGCGGAGTCGCTGGAAGATCAGGTCAGCATGGTGATTGGTAGCGCCAAGGTGTTCGACTCGTCCTGGCCAACCATTCTCGCCAAGCTGAACCAGGACGCCACATTGGTAAGCGGGTTCAAAAGCACCTACCGCGATGGCTTGAATCAGAAAAACGCCACCGACGCCCTGGCCGTGTTCGAACGTTCCCTGGTTACCCCATCGCGTTTTGACGCTTACCTGCAAGGCGACGCGGGGGCGATCGATGCCGAGGAAAAACTCGGCTACGCGAAGTTCAAGAGCTACGGCTGCATCGCCTGCCATCAGGGCATCAATGTCGGCGGCAACATGTTTCAGGTATTCGGCGTGATGAGCCCCTACGCCCAGGATCACGGCAGCGACCCTGAGGCCGATCTCGGCCGCTACCAGGTGACCAAGCGCGATATCGACAAATATGTGTTCAAGGTGCCCAGCCTGCGCAACGTCGCGCTCACCGCGCCCTACTTCCACAACGGCTCGGCGGAGACGCTGGACGAAGCCGTCGAGGTAATGTTTCGCTACCAGCTCGGGCGTACCGCACCCCAGTCCGACAAAACCCTGATCGTTAAATTTCTACACAGCCTGAACGGTGAAGTACCGGCCCACGCACTGACGGAGTCGGCACCTTGAAGCGCACCGGCCTGGTGCTGATCGGTGCTGTTTTGGTCGCGTTGCTGGCAGTGCCCGCCTTCCTCTATGAACGCACCCAGGCGCTCAATGCCGCCACGCAGAACCAGGTAATGGCGGCATTACGCGAATTGAAACAGCTGGACGCCGAATGGAACGCCAATATCCTCAAAGCGCGGGCTGGCATGCACAACAACTACGACCCGCTCAGCGCGCCGCTGCCCCATGTGCGCGCACTGCGCCAGCGCCTGACCACGAGCGTGCGGACGGCACACGCCGCGCTTTTGCAAGAAAGGCTCGACAGCATGGAGCGCGCGTTTGTCGCCAAGGAAGATCTGGTCGAGCAGTTCAAATCGCAGAACGCCTTATTGCGCAACTCGCTGCGCTACTTTCCCACCGCCGTAGAGGCGTTCGCAGACTTGTTGGCAACACTGCCGTCGACCGAGCAACACGCGTTGCAGCTACTGGGTGAGACGACCGATGGCCTGCTGCGCGACATCCTCAGGTTCAATCTGCTGCCGGAAGCGAGACTTGGGGAAAAGATTTCCGCCACGCTCGATGCCCTCGACAACAACCGCGACAACTATCCCGAGGCCCTGCTCGAACCGCTGGCGCTGTTGACCCGGCACGCCCGTATCACCCTGCGCCAACGGGTGGTGGAAGACGCCTTGATGGCGCGCATCGCCGGCACCCCGACCGCGCAGACCATCGACGACCTTAGCGCCGCGCTCGAGCAGGAGTTCCAGGGCATGTTGGAACAGAAGCAGCACTACCGGAATTACCTGTTCATCTATTCCGGCATGCTGCTGGCGCTCCTGGCTTACGCGGCATGGCGCCTGCTGCACAGTTACCGGACGATCGCCCAGGTCAACCGGCGCCTGCAAACCGCCAACGAAACCCTGGAACAGCGCGTCGCCGAACGCACCGCGGAACTGCAGCGGCAGTCGGCGCAGCTGAAGGAGCTGGCGACCCGCGACATGCTGACCGGGCTGATCAACCGTCGCCAATTGATGGTTGAACTGACCGATAGCTTGCAGCGCGCCGAACGCCGCGATTGGGTGGTCGCGCTGATGTATTTCGATCTCGACGGTTTCAAGGCGGTCAACGACAACTACGGCCATGCCACCGGCGATCTGTTGCTGCAGGAGGTCGCCGCGCGCGTCGCACGCCATGTGCGCAAGGAGGATGCCTTCGCCCGCCTCGGCGGCGACGAATTCGTGATCCTGCTCAATCAGGTCAGCACCCCCGAGGGCGCCATCCGCGTGGCCCAGGCGGTACTCCAGGAACTGCGCGCGTTGACGCAGATTGCCGGCCAGCCGCTGCGCATTTCCGCCAGTATCGGTATCGGCAGCCTGCGTGGTGCGGCAGACCTGGAGCAGGCTTGCGAATGGCTGCTGAACCAGGCGGATCAGGCGATGTACCAGGCCAAGCAGCAAGGCAAAAACGCTTATTGCCTGGGTATGCCGCACGCCTGGGACTGAACGGCGGACGGCTTGCTCTCGCTTGCCGACAGCGGAACAGCTCGCTTAAGCGATGCGCTGCACATCCGGCAACTGCATTGCCGCCACCTCGCCAACCAGATAATCGCGCAAACGCAGGTAGCGCTCCTGACCGCGCCGGGCCTTGGGCCAGACCAGGTAATAGCTGCAACCGCTGGGCACCGCGCTGGGCCAGGGCAGGCCGAGGCGGCCCTGGGCAACGTCTTCGGCGACCAGCACCAGATCGCCGATCGACACGCCATAACCGCGAGCGGCGGCGACCATGCCCAGTTCCAGGGTATCGAACACCTGACCGCCCTTGAGCGGCACCTGTTCGGCCAGGCCCATGGCCTGCAACCACTGGCGCCAATCGCGGCGGTCGGGGGTCGGGTGCACCAACTCGGCGCCTTGTAGCCGGGTCAGGTCCCAAGGGCCATCGCTCGCCGCCTCGGGCGCGCAAACCGGGATCAGCCATTCGGCGAATAGCAGCGTGCTGCCCCACTCGTCGGGGAATTCGCCGTCGCCCAGCAGCACCGCACAGTCGAAGGGTTCGTGCTGGAAATCCACCTTGTCGACATCCATCCAAGCGCTGGTCAGCTGCACCTCGATATCGGCGTTGTGCAGGCGGAAGCGCGACAGCCGCGCCAATAGCCAACGCATGGTCAGGGTCGAGGGCGCCTTCAGCCGCAGCACCGCATCGTCCACGCGCAAGGTGGTGCAGGCGCGCTCCAGGGCATCGAAGCCGTCACGCAAACCCGGCAGCAGCAGGCGCGCCGTTTCGGTCAGTTGCAGGTTGCGACCCTGGCGCTCGAACAGGCGGCAGGCGAAGTGCTGCTCCAGAGTGCGCACATGGTGGCTCACCGCACTCTGACTGATCGCCAGTTCGTCGGCAGCACGGGTGAAGGAGCCGTGACGGGCGGCGGCCTCGAACGCGCGCAAGGCGTACAGCGGCGCCAGGCGGCGATTCTTACTCACGAACTGCATTCATGAGTTGTACTCATGCCATACATCGCTTTTTTCCCTTTGTGGCGCTCGGTCGATCTCCCGAGAATGACCGCATTCTCTGCTTGCCGACAAATCCTGAGCAAGCCTAATTACTGAGACCTACTCATCATGACGCAACCCCTTCGAATCGAGCTGCGGGCCATCCTG
>CAMPJN010000187.1 GCA_946886875.1 uncultured Pseudomonas sp. | reverse complement strand
ATCAACCTGCTCGGCACCGACGGCGGCATCGGCCAGCGCAATCTGGTGTTCTCCACCGTCGGCGACCCACGGGTGTTCGAACGCCTGCCGCAGCAGCAGATCAAGCCAGCCCTGGCGCTGTCGCTGCACACCACCAACGCCGAGCTGCGCCAGCAGTTGCTGCCGCGGGCGCCACGCATCGATCCCGAAGAGCTGGTCGAGTTGGGGGAGATCTACGCGCGGCAGATCGACTACCCGATCCAGTATCAGTGGACGTTGCTCAAGGGCATCAACGACAGCCAGGAGGAAATGGACAACGTCCTGCGCCTGCTCAAGGGCAAATATGCGCTGCTCAACCTGATCCCCTATAACAGCCTGGAAGCCGACGATTACCAGCGCCCGGACGGCGACCGCATCGTGCAGATCGTCCGTTACCTGCACAGCCGCGGCTTGCTGACCAAGGTGCGCAATTCCGCCGGCCAGGACATCGACGGCGGTTGCGGCCAATTGCGCGCGCGGGCGACCGATCTATTGAACGGCCGCCAGCGGCGCCACGGTGCGCAGGTTCAAGGCGCCGAAGGGAACTGCACGTAGGCGCCCAGCGGCTCCTGCCCTGGCGGCACGTAGGCCGGCGCTGCCCGCCCCGCCACACCGAGATGCTCGATATAGCGATAGATCGCCCGCAGGTCGCCATCGCTCATGTCGCGCAGGTTGAACCAGGGCATCGGCGGTCGCCACGCGTTGCGCGCATGACTGAGCCACTGCTCCTCGCTTACCGACTGCACCACCTGGCGTAGGTTCGAGGCGTAAGTCGTGCCCCATGGCCCGCGCCAGCCGAGATCACTGCCAATCAACCACTGCTGCTCGTCGACCGTTCCACCCGACTCCGGATAGCCAGGGGTATGGCAGTCGTTGCAGCCGCTGGTTCTGATCAGGTAACGACCGCGTTCGACCTGCTCTTCCATCTGGCTTTGCGCCACAGCGTTGTCCAGCCCAAGGCTGCTGGCCAATATCACGCCCAATAACCACGCCCCCGCCCACGGACTATCGCTTGGCGGATTGCCGCTATAGGTTTTCTTGAGTAACGCCATAACCATCACTCCTCCATCGGCACCGCTCAAGCCTGACTGACATACATAGTGATTTGCGCACGGAACACCGGCTTGTCGCCGACGTAGGCCATCACCGGCACTTTCAGCTCGCCCAGGCTGTTCCAGTCCAGGGTGCTGCCGTCGGCCACGGCGCGGATATCGCCATCGGCCTTGGCCAGGTATTCCACCGTCATGCCCTTGGGAATCCAGCGATAACCTTTGGGGATAGAAGCTTCGGTCATGGTGCCGGCGGCCAGTTCGGCGGCGTTGCACAGGGCGATCGCGTGCACGGTACCGATATGATTGAGCACCTCGCGGCGCTTGGCAAAGGTGACCTCGGCATAGCCGGCGCGCAGCTCGACGAACAATGGATTGATGCTGGCGAAGTAAGGCGCCATCTGTTGCACCATGGCACTGAACTGCGCAGCGCCAACGGTCTGGAAAAGCTGGAGGGTCTGACTCATCGGATCATTCCTGTAGAGATAAAGACGGAAAGGGATGCGCGCCGAGCCAGCATACAACTTATAGAATATATTTCTAGAATTAATTTCTAACCCCTATCGATATCCGCCCAGCGACATCTAGCACCCCGATCACTGCGGCACTTAGAACTGGCCGAACCGCCTGTAATCGCTTACAAAGCAGCCTCACGGTAAGGAGACCCACCATGGCCCAACACTCTGCTGAAATTCTCTGGCTGCGCGACGAGCAGGACTTTCTCAACAACCGCTACAGCCGCGCCCATAGCTGGCGCTTCGACGGCGGGCTGGAAGTTGCCGCCTCCTCATCGCCCCATGTAGTGCCCCTGCCCTGGTCGGACGCCCATGCTGTCGACCCTGAGGAAGCTTTTGTCGCCTCGCTGTCGAGCTGCCATATGCTGTGGTTCCTATCGCTGGCGGCCAAACAGGGTTTTCAGGTCGACCGCTACGCCGACCAGGCCAGCGGCGTGATGGCCAGAAACGACGAAGGCCGCATGGCCATGACCGAGGTGGTATTGCGCCCCCAGGTCAGCTTCAGTGGCGCGCGCCTACCCGATAACCAACAGTTGCATGCCCTGCACCATCTGGCCCATGAGGAATGTTTTATCGCCAACTCGGTGAAGACGCAGGTACGCTGCGAGCCAGTGCTTTAAGGCCAGTCATCAAGGAAAACATCCATGGAATGGAACAAGTTGGTCCCCGAGCTGGTGGTAGCGGACTATCGCCGCTCGAAGGACTTCTATCAAAACCTGTTCGGCTTCACGCTGCGCTTCGAACGCGCCGAGGACAACTTCGGCTACTTCGATCTGGCAGGCGCCCAGGTGATGCTGCTGCAAGCGCCGGGCAATGAACTATATGCATTGCATCGCCCTGGGCCGAACGGCAAAGGCCTGCACTTTCAGGTGGAGATCGAATCCATCGCCGATCTGCTCAAGCGTTTGCAGGCGGCGAATATCGACTTACACACGCCGGTCAGCGAAGCCTGGTATCGGGCGGACGCCATCGAACATGGCCAGCGCGAATTCTTCGTAAGCGATCCTGACGGGTATCTGTTTCGCTTCTTCGAATATATCGGCGAACGCCCGGCTGGCTAATTTGCCGGGCTATATAGCCAAACCGCCGACCATTTAAAAGCTCGTGCGCCCCGGATCCTCTTCGGGCGGCGCATCTTCTTCGAGATCTTCCAGCGTCAGCTCCAGACCGAAACTGCCGCCAGACGCCGGCTTGTTTGGCGCTGCCGCCGGGGTTGCGCTCGCCGAGCCGGGCGCGGCGCTGGGTGCGGACGTATCTTCGCGGTGCAGCTTGAGCTTGAGCCGTACGTTGTTCGCCGAATCGGCGTTCTTCACCGCTTCGTCTTCGTCGATGGAACCGTCATGGACCAAGTCGATCAAGGCCTGATCGAAAGTCTGCATGCCGAGATTCTTCGACTTCTCCATGATTTCCTTGATATCGCCGAAATCGCTGCGTTTGATCAGGTCGCGAATGGTCGGCGTGCCAAGCAGCACCTCCACCGCGGCACGGCGCTTGCCATCGACGGTTTTCACCAGGCGCTGGGAGACGAAAGCCTTGAGGTTGTTGCCCAAGTCATTGAGCAGTTGCGGGCGGCGCTCTTCGGGGAAGAAGTTGATGATGCGATCCAGCGCCTGATTGGCGTTGTTGGCGTGCAGAGTGGAGATCGCCAGGTGGCCGGTATCGGCAAAGGCCAGGGCGTGCTCCATGGTCTCGCGGTCGCGGATCTCGCCGATCAGAATCACGTCCGGGGCCTGACGCAGGGTATTTTTCAGCGCGGCATGAAAACTGCGGGTATCCACGCCCACTTCGCGCTGGTTGATGATGGATTTCTTGTGCTTGTGCACATACTCCACCGGGTCTTCGATGGTGATGATATGGCCGCCGCTGTTGCGGTTGCGGTAGTCGATCAGCGCCGCCAGGGAGGTCGACTTGCCCGAGCCGGTACCACCGACGAACAGCACCAGGCCGCGCTTTTCCATGATGGTCTTGAGCAGCACCTCGGGCAGCTTCAAGTCTTCGAACTTGGGGATGTCCATTTTGATATTGCGCGCGACTATGGACACCTCGTTGCGCTGCTTGAAGATATTGATGCGAAAACGGCCTACGCTGGGCAGGGAAATCGCCAGGTTCATCTCCAGCTCGCGGTCGAACTCCTCGCGCTGAGTATGATCCATGACCGAGTCCGCAATGGCGGCAACCTCCCCGGACTTCAAAGGCTCGGCGCTGAGCGCCTTGAGCACGCCATTGAACTTAGCGCAGGGCGGCGCGCCGGTGGACAGGTAGAGGTCTGAGCCATCCTGACTGGACAGGATTTTCAGCATTGCGGAGAGTTCCATGGCGAGCAGATCCGTCGTGGTGGAGTTATTACGTTAGGCCAAAATCGGCCCTGTTTCCGCCCAAATCAGGCGGCAAGTAACTGGCGCCAGTCTGATGGCGCAATAAAGACTGGCACAATACCAGTTTGGTGAAGTTGAGGAGTCCGTCATGGCAAAGGCAATGGCCCGCCACATCCTGGTCAAAACAGAAGCGGAAGCCGCCGCGCTGAAAAAGCGCATCGCCGCGGGCGAGGCTTTCGATGTGCTGGCACGCAAATATTCCACCTGCCCCTCCGGCAAGAAGGGTGGCGACCTGGGCGAGGTGCGCCCAGGGCAGATGGTGCGGGCCATCGATCAGGTGATCTTCAAGAAGCCGGTGCGCGAGGTGCATGGCCCGGTCAAGAGCCAGTTTGGTTATCATCTGGTGCAAGTTTTCTACCGCGAGTGAAGCGCCATGACGCCCGAACAAGTCGCCGAGTTTTGCCTGAGCCTGCCGGGTGCCCGCGAAGACATCAAATGGGGCGGAGTGCGAGTGTTTTCGGTGGCCGAAAAAAAGATGTTCGCCCTCTTCCACCTGAGCACCCGTAACGACTTGGCCTTCAAGGTCGACGACGAGCTGTTTCTCGGTTTTTGCGACCGCCCCGGCATCCGTCCTGCGCCCTACCTGGCCCGCGCGCGCTGGGTCAGCATGGCCGCGCCCTACCCGCTGAGCGATGCAGAGCTCAAAGAGCTGCTGATCCGCTCCCATCAATTGGTGGTCGGCAAACTGCCCAAACGCCTGAAACTGGGCTTGCTTATCAGCTAATACACAAGTTCAGTCATGGCCAAATGCAACCCACCTTGAGTAAGCTGCGGCAAGCTCTGCGTAGCAGTTAGCAAGCTGGCGCAGTTAACAGACCGTTGAAAAACGTAGGCGAGGCAGGCAAGACAAGGCAAAAACGGCCGAGAAAGCGGAGTTTACGTTCTGTAAATGAGCATTTTGAGGCAGTTTTTAACGCAGTATTGCCAACGCAGGTAGTTTTTCAACGGCCTGCTAAAGGATAAGCGTGCAAAGGATCGACCATTGCCGCCAGCAGTAACTTTGCCTTCCTACAAGAATACGATCCCGTCTTCTTGCAGCTTGCGAACACGGCCGAGCAGGTATTCGCCAGCGCCCCCAATACGACCCTGATCAAACTGCGCCAACTCGGTGAGGCCCTGGCCCAGGACTTGGCCAGTCGTGCCGGTATCGAGTTCGATGCCACCACCACGCAGTCCGACCTGCTCTATAAGCTCAGCCGCGAGATCCAGCTGGATCAGAACATCCGCAGCCTGTTCCATACCCTCCGAGTTGAGGGCAACAGAGCTACCCACGAATTCCGCACCCAGCACCGTGAGGCCATGGATGGGCTGAAGATCGCTCGCGCCCTGGCCATCTGGTTTCACCAGTCCTTCGGTAAAAACGCCCATACCTTCAAACCCGGCCCCTTCGTTACCCCGAGTGACCCCAGTGCCCCGCTGCGCGACCTGCAAAGCCAGATCGAACAGCTTAAGGCGCAGCTCAGCGAATCCAGCCAACAGCTGGAGAGTAACCAACAGCTAGCCGGCCTACTCAAGCAAGAAGCCGAAGAATACGCCGTGCTCGCCGAGCAGATGGATGCCGAGTCACGCGGCCATCAGCAACTGGCTGCAGAGCACGAAGCCGCTTTGCACAAGCTACGCAGCGAGCATGAACAAAGCCTCAAAGCGCTGCAGCAGCAACTGAGTGCCCAACCCCAAGCAAGCCAGCAGGTTGCCAAACAGACCCAGCGGGCCACCAGCAGCTTCGACCTGAGCGAAGACCTCACCCGCATTCTGATCGACCAGCAACTGATCGATGCAGGCTGGGAGGCCGACTCCCTCGACCTCACCTACAGCAAAGGTGCGCGCCCAGAGAAAGGTAAGAACAAGGCCATCGCCGAGTGGCCCACCAGCAGCCCCAAAGCATGCGCCGACTACGTGCTGTTCGCCGGCCTCACGCCTATCGCTATCGTCGAAGCCAAGCGTAAGCGCATCAACATCGCCGACCGCATCCCCCAGGCCGAACGCTATGCCCGCGACCTGAAACTTGCCACCGAGCATCAACAGCCGTGGCTGCTCGCTGGGCAGACGCAGCCCTGGGACGACGGCCAGGGTGGTCACTTCCGTGTGCCCTTTGTCTTTGCCTGCAACGGCCGCCCCTTTATCAAGCAGCTCGCCGAACAGTCCGGCACCTGGTTCCGTGATCTGCGCAGCCCGGCCAATACCCGTCGGCCGCTGCCGAACTTCCACAAGCCGAACGATCTGCTCGATCTGCTTAAACGCAGCCAGGCGCAAGCCGAAGCCAAGCTCAACGCCGAAGGCTTCACCTACCTCAAACTGCGCGACTACCAAGAGAAAGCCATTCAGGCTGTCGAGCAGGCGCTGGCCAACAACCAACGCGACTGCCTGCTGGCCATGGCCACCGGCACCGGCAAAACCCGCACCATCATTGGCTTGATGTACCGCTTTCTGAAGGCCGAACGCTTCAAACGCATTCTGTTTCTGGTCGACCGCAGCGCCCTTGGCCAACAGGCCCTCGACTCGTTCAACGACACCGCGCTCGAGCAAAACCGCACCCTGGCGCAGAACTACAACATCAAAGAGTTGGGCGACATGGCCGCAGAGGCGGAAACCCGTATCCAGGTTGCCACCGTGCAGGCCATGGTCAGCCGCATCTTCCGTTCGGACACCCCGCCGTCCGTGGGCGAGTTCGACTGCATCATCGTCGACGAGGCGCATCGGGGTTACACCCTCGACCAGGAGATGACCGAGGGCGAGCTGGCCGTACGCGACCATAGCCAATACCTCTCGCAATACCGCCGCGTACTGGACTACTTCGACGCCTGCAAGATCGGCCTTACCGCCACCCCGGCCAAGCACACCAGCGAAATTTTCGGCAAGCCGGTGTACATCTACAGCTATCGCGAAGCCGTGGCCGACGACTGGCTGATCGATCACGAACCGCCGATCCGCTACGAAACCCAGCTCAGCCAGCACGGCATCCACTTCGAAAAAGGCGAGTCGGTCAGCGTCATCAATACCCAGACCGGCGAAATCGATGTCGCCGAGTTGGAGGACGAACTCACCTTCAATATCGAGTCGTTCAACCGCCGCGTCATCACCCCGGCCTTCGACAAAGTGATCTGCGACGAACTGGCCAAGGAACTGGACCCGTTTGGCGAAGAAAAGACCATGATCTTCTGCGTCAACCAGGTCCATGCCGAGCGCGTGAAAAAC
>CAMPJN010000186.1 GCA_946886875.1 uncultured Pseudomonas sp. | reverse complement strand
TCGGACTTGAACTTCACTTCGTCGAAGATGAAGAACTCAGGCTCCGGGCCGACGAATACGGTGTCGCCGATGCCGGTGCTTTTCAGGAACTCTTCAGCGCGCTTGGCGATCGAGCGCGGGTCGCGATCGTAGCCTTGCATGGTGCTCGGCTCGACGATGTCGCAGGTCAGGATCAGGGTCGGCTCTTCGGTGAATGGGTCCAGAACGGCGGTCTCGTCGACCGGCATCAGGATCATGTCGGAGGCTTCGATACCTTTCCAGCCATGGATGGAGGAGCCATCGAACATTTTGCCGTGTTCGAAGAATTCGTCGTCCAGGGCGTCGCGTGCCGGCATGGTCACGTGATGCTGTTTGCCCTTGGTATCAGTGAAGCGCAGGTCAACCCACTTCACGTCGTGTTCTTTGATCAATTGAATCGACTTCGACATGCTGTCCTCCAGGTGGATGAGGCTCGAATGGTGAGCCCTCAATAATGCGGTGCAGCCCGGCGGCATAGTCCTCCAGGGCAACCTGCCTCACAAGGGAGCAATTTGCATGCCAGTGCCCCGGAATGGACAAAATGGCTGAAACTCAGGCCCGCCGCGCGCTTGCCGTTGATGAACAATAAATATTTGCACCGTATTGGTGCCATGCAATTGCTTTGTGCTTCATTGTGGTGCGCGCAAAGCCGTTCGGAGTATTTTTGGTCAAAGCTTGAGCAATTTCCGCTATAATCCGCGCCCCTGTTTTTTTGGCCGGTAGAGCGCCCCCTGTTTTCATGAAACTGATCGTTAAAGTCTTCCCAGAAATCACCATCAAGAGCCGGCCGGTGCGTAAGCACTTTATCCGGCAGCTGGCGAAGAATATTCGGTCGGTTTTGCGTGAGTTCGATCCGCAACTGCAGGTCAGCGGCGTTTGGGACAACCTCGAAGTCCAAACCCAGATCGACGACGCCAAGGTTCTCCAGGCGATGATCGAACGGCTTAGCTGTACGCCGGGCATCACCCACTTCCTCCAGGTCGACGAATACCCGCTGGGCGATTTCGACGATGTGCTGGAAAAATGCAAGCTGCACTTCGCCTCCCGTCTGCCCGGCAAGATCTTCGCCGTGCGCTGCAAGCGCGCCGGCAAGCACGCCTTCAGCTCCATGGATATCGAGCGCTACGTCGGCAGCCAGCTGCGTCAGCAGTGCGGCGCCGCCGGTATCGACCTGAAGCAGCCTGAAGTCGAAGTGCGCATGGAAATCCGCGACCAGCGTCTGTTCGTCATTCATAACCAGCACCAGGGCCTGGGCGGTTATCCGCTGGGTTCGCTGGAACAGACTCTGGTGCTGATGTCCGGCGGTTTCGACTCCACGGTCGCCGCTTATCAAATGATGCGCCGCGGCCTGATCACCCACTTCTGCTTCTTCAACCTCGGCGGCCGCGCCCATGAGCTGGGCGTGATGGAAGTCGCCCACTACCTGTGGCAGAAGTTCGGCAGCTCGCAGCGCGTGCTTTTTATCAGCGTGCCCTTCGAGGAAGTGCTCGGCGAGATTCTCGGCAAGGTCGACAACAGCCAGATGGGCGTGATCCTCAAGCGCATGATGCTGCGCGCCTCGACGCGCATGGCCGAGCGCCTGCAGATCCACGCGCTGGTGACCGGCGAGGCGATTTCCCAGGTCTCCAGCCAGACCCTGCCGAACCTCTCGGTGATCGACTCGGCCACCGATATGCTGGTGCTGCGTCCGCTGATCGCCAGCCACAAGCAGGACATCATCGACACCGCCACGGCCATCGGCACCGCCGAATTCGCCAAGCATATGCCGGAATATTGCGGGGTGATTTCGGTCAACCCGACGACCCGGGCCAAGCCCGAGCGCATCGCCTACGAAGAGTCGCAGTTCGATATGGCGATCCTCGAGCGCGCCCTGGAGCGGGCGACCCTGCTGCCGATCGATAAGGTGATCGACGAGCTGGGCAAGGACGTGAAGATCGAGGAAGTCAGCGAAGCCCTGGCCAGTCATGTCATCATCGACATCCGTCACCCGGATAGTGCCGAAGAGCAGCCCTTGCAGTTGCCCGGCATCGAAGTGCAGGCGCTGCCGTTCTACGCCCTGAATAGCCGTTTCAAAGAGTTGGACGCCAATCGTCAGTACCTTCTGTATTGCGATAAAGGCGTTATGAGTCGTTTGCATGCCCATCATTTGCTCAGCGAGGGGCATGCCAATGTGCGCGTTTATCGTCCGGCATAAGACGCCCGGGTTGAATGGCGGGAGCATCCGCCATCGCCCTCCCGACCGACAGGTGGTGTGAAAGTTGCTGCACTGCGCTTTGCACCGCCTGACCGAATTCGCATTTAGTTAATACTCGCCGTCTAGACTAAGCGGCACACCGAATCCTCTGATCGAGATACACAAGTGATCGAAAATCTACGCAACATCGCCATCATCGCCCACGTTGACCATGGTAAGACCACCCTGGTAGACAAACTCTTGCGCCAGTCCGGCACCCTCGAGCGCGGCGAGCTCAACGACGAGCGCGTGATGGACAGCAACGACCAGGAAAAAGAGCGCGGCATCACCATTCTGGCGAAGAACACCGCGATCAACTGGAACGGCTACCACATCAATATCGTCGACACCCCCGGCCACGCCGACTTCGGTGGTGAAGTAGAGCGCGTGATGTCGATGGTCGACTCCGTGCTGCTGCTGGTCGACGCCCAGGACGGCCCGATGCCGCAAACCCGCTTCGTGACCAAGAAGGCTTTCGAAGCCGGCCTGCGTCCGATCGTGGTGATCAACAAGGTCGACCGTCCGGGCGCGCGTCCGGACTGGGTTCTGGATCAGATCTTCGATCTGTTCGACAACCTCGGTGCCACCGAAGAGCAGCTCGACTTCCAAGTCGTTTATGCCTCGGCGCTGAACGGCATTGCCGGTCTCGAGCACACCGCCATGGCTGAAGACATGACCCCGCTGTATCAGGCCATCGTCGACCACGTCCCGGCACCGAAAGTCGACCGCGACGGCCCGTTCCAGATGCAGATTTCCGCACTGGACTACAACAGCTTCCTCGGCGTTATCGGCGTTGGTCGTATCGCCCGTGGCCGGATCAAGCCGAACACCCCGGTCGTGGCGATCGATGCCGAGGGCAAGAAGCGCAACGGTCGTATCCTCAAGCTGATGGGGCACCACGGCTTGCACCGCATCGACGTCGAAGAAGCTGCGGCCGGCGACATCGTCTGCGTCAGCGGTTTCGACCAGCTGTTCATCTCCGACACCCTGTGCGACCCGCTCAACGTCGAAGCCATGACTCCGCTGACCGTCGACGAACCGACCGTTTCCATGACCTTCCAGGTCAACGATTCGCCGTTCTGCGGTAAGGAAGGCAAGTTCGTCACCAGCCGTAACATCAAGGAGCGTCTGGACAAGGAGCTGCTGTACAACGTGGCCCTGCGTGTCGAGGAAGGCGATAGCGCCGACAAGTTCAAGGTCTCCGGCCGTGGCGAACTGCACCTCTCGGTGTTGATCGAAACCATGCGTCGCGAAGGCTTCGAAATGGGCGTCGGCCGTCCTGAAGTGATCATCCGTATGGTCGATGGCGTCAAGCACGAGCCTTTCGAGAACGTCACCATCGACCTGCCGGAAGAATCCCAGGGCGCGATCATGGAGCAGATGGGCCTGCGTAAGGGCGATCTGACCAACATGGTGCCGGATGGCAAGGGCCGCGTACGTCTGGAATACAACATCCCGGCCCGTGGTCTGATCGGTTTCCGTAACGAGTTCCTGACTCTGACTTCCGGTGCCGGCATCCTTACCAGCATCTTCGACCGTTACGACGTGATGAAGTCCGGTGATATGTCCGGCCGCCAGAACGGCGTGCTGGTATCGGTTGCCACCGGCAAGGCGCTGACCTACTCCCTGGAAACCCTGCAGGCGCGTGGCAAGCTGTTCCTCGGCCATGGCGAAGACGTCTACGAAGGCCAAATCGTCGGTATCAACAGCCGCGACAACGACCTGGGTGTGAACCCGACCAAGGGCAAGAAGCTCGACAACATGCGCGCTTCCGGTAAGGACGAAACCATCGCCCTGGTTCCGCCAATCCGTTTCACCCTGGAGCAGGCGCTGGAGTTCGTCCAGGAAGACGAACTGTGCGAAGTCACGCCTAAGTCGATCCGTCTGCGTAAGAAGATTCTTGGCGAAAGCGAGCGCACCCGCGCCGCCAAGAAAAGCAGCTGATTAGCTGAGCCCAGCTAGACAAAAAGCCCCCGCCAACGTGAGTTGGCGGGGGCTTTTTTGTGCCTTGGCGGTGCTGTGCGGATGATTTGAGCATGACCAGACCTTGTCCGCCGAAACGCTATGGCATCTTGCCATCCAGGGTCTAGGCTTCAATCAGCTCGGGCGTTGCCGTTCCGGGCGCTGAGCGGGGCTGGGTGCTGCGTGCCGATGGTTAGGGCGCGCAAGTTGGCAGAGCTGGCGTTGGCTCAGGCGGGCGGCACGATACCGGATAACCGGCATCGTTGCGTCATAACGCTGAGGTGCGCGAGATGAAGGGTTGCCATGTTGGTGGGCGGCGCTGGGCAGTTTTTTTTGCAGGGTTGGGCGCGGCCTTGCTCGCCGTCAGTAGCCAGGCGCTGGACTTCAATAACTCGGAATCGGCGGGCAATGCGAGCATCGATAACGACTCCGACACCCTCACCTTCAATGATCAAAGCGACGCCGGCACCGCCACTGTCGATAACAACACCGGCACCGTGATCTTCAACGATCAGAGCACGGCGGCGAGTGCCAACATCGTCAACATCGACGATGCCACCACCGAGTTTTACGATCAGAGCAGCGCCGGCAGCGCCACACTGGTCAACGAGTTGGATGGCCGCACCGAATTCTATGGCAGCAGCAGCGCCAGCGACGCGACCATTCTCACCGAGGATGGCGGTAGCACCGAGTTCAACGACAACAGCACGGCGGGCAATGCCCGGCTGATTGCTAACGACAGCGGCTTTGTGGATTTCTCCGGCAGCACCGGGCCGAACGGCGACAACCGCCTATCGGTGGGCTCCGTCGAGGGTAGCGGCAATTTCTTTCTGGGCTCGGTGCTGCTGAGCGTCGGCTCCAATAATCTTTCCACCGAAATGTCCGGGCAGTTCAGCGATGGCACGGGCGCCACTCTGACCAAAGTGGGCACCGGCATTCTGACCCTGAGCGGCGACAGCAGCGACATCTTCGGCGCGGCGATTAGCATTGAAGGCGGGCTGATCAACTTCAATAGCGCGGATAGCTTTGGCGACGGCAACATCACCCTCAATGGTGGCGGCCTGCAATGGGCCACCGGTACCACGACCGACATCTCCAGCCGCCTCAGCGCGATGGGCAGTGCTGGCGGTGTCTTCGATACCAATGGCAACGACGTGACCCTGGCCACGGCGCTGAGCGGCAGCGGCGCCCTGAGCAAAACCGGCAACGGTCTGTTGCTGCTCAATGCGATCAACAGTTACAGCGGTGGCACTGTGCTGCAAGCCGGCACCCTGCGTCAGGGCGTGGCCGGCGCGTTGGTCGGTAACAGCGCCTATACCCTCAACGGTGGCACCTTGGAGCTGAATAACTTCGACCTGAGCATGGCTTCCCTGGCCGGCAGCGGCGGTGTGCTGGCCCTAGGCAGCGCCCAGCTGACCATCGACCAGACCGGCAATACCAACTACGCCGGTAGCATCAACGGTACTGGCGGTTTGACCAAGCTGGGCGCCGGGCTCCTGCAACTCGATGGGGTCAATAGCTACAGCGGCGGCACCCTGCTGCAAGCCGGCATCCTGCGCCAGGGCGTGGCCGGCGGCCTGGTCGGCAACAGCGTCTATACGCTCGATGGCGGCACCCTGGATCTGAATAACTTCGATCTGAGCATGGCATCCCTGTCCGGCAGCGGCGGCGCCCTGACCCTGGGCAGTGCGCAACTGACCGTGAACCAGGCCGGCAATACCACCTACGTTGGCAGCATCGGCGGCACTGGTGGTTTGACCAAGCAGGGCGTCGGCACGCTGCAGTTGGATGGGGTCAACAGCTACAGCGGCGGCACTCTGCTGCAAGCCGGCATTCTGCGTCAGGGCGTGGCGGGCGGCCTGGTCGGCGGCAGCGCTTATACGGTTGATGGCGGCACCCTGGACCTGAACAACTTCGACCTGAACATGGGTTCCCTGGCCGGCAGCGGCGGAGCGCTGGCGTTGGGCAGCGCCCAACTGACCGTGAACCAGACCGGCGACAGCAGCTACGCGGGCAGCATCGGCGGCACGGGTGGTTTGATCAAGCAGGGCGTTGGCACGCTGCAGTTGGATGGGGTCAATAGCTACAGCGGCGGCACCCTTGTACAAGCCGGCACCCTGCGTCAGGGCGTGGCCGGCGGCCTGGTCGGCAACAGCGCCTATACGCTCGATGGCGGCACCCTGGATCTGAATGGTTTCGACCTGAGCATAAGTTCTCTCGCCGGCAGCGGCGGCGCCTTGGCCCTGGGCAGCGCCCAGCTGACGGTGAACCAGAGCGGCAATACCAGCTACGCCGGCAGCATCGGCGGCACGGGTGGTTTGACCAAGCAGGGCGTCGGGGTTCTGCAACTCGATGGGGTCAATAGCTACAGCGGCGGCACCATTCTGCAAGCCGGTACTTTGCGTCAGGGTGTGGCCGGCGGCCTGGTCGGCGGCAGTGCCTATACGCTCGACGGCGGCACTCTGGACCTGAATAACTTCGACCTGAGCATAAGTTCTCTGGCCGGCAGCGGCGGCGCCCTGGCGTTGGGCAGTGCTCAACTGACAATCGACCAGACCGGCAATACCAGCTACGCGGGCAGCATCGGCGGCACTGGTGGTTTGACCAAACTGGGTGCCGGGCTTTTGCAACTCGATGGGGTCAATAGCTATAGCGGCGGCACCCTGCTGCAAGCTGGCACCCTGCGTCAGGGTTTGGCCGGCGGCCTGGTCGGCGACAGCGCCTATACGGTCGACGGCGGCACCCTGGATCTGAACAACTTCGACCTGAGCATGGCTTCCCTGGCCGGCAGCGGCGGCGCCTTGGCCCTGGGCAGCGCCCAGCTGACGGTGAACCAGGGCGGCAATAGCAGTTACGCGGGCAGCATCGGTGGCAGCGGCGGTTTGACCAAGCTGGGTGCGGGCACCCTGACCTTGGGCGGTAACAGCAGCTACTCCGGCGCCACCCAGGTGGACGGCGGCACCCTGTTGGTCAATGGTGCGCTGCTTTCCGCG
>CAMPJN010000185.1 GCA_946886875.1 uncultured Pseudomonas sp. | reverse complement strand
ATATGCTGACCATCGGCAAGCGGTTGTTGCCTGAGCGCGATACGCTGTCCAAGCTGCTCGGGCCACGGCTCGAGCGGACCTTCATGAGCGAGCTGCGGGTACCGTCGGGCTCGCCGGTGGTCGGCAAAAGCCTCGCCGAGGCCAACCTCAACGGCGGCAGCGGCCTGCAGGTATTGCAGGTGAACCGCGGCACGCAACTTTACAGCCGGCCGGAACAGGACTTCAGCCTGCTGGCGGGCGATGTCCTGGTGATCCATGGACAGGTGAAGGATGTGGTCGAACTGCGGGGCAGCGGGCACCTGACCTTCAACCGCGGCGAGGCGTTCGAAACCATCAGTAGCGAAGACGAGGTGCTCGCCGAGGCCATCGTCGGGCGCAATTCGCGTTACAGCCACAGGCCGATGCGCAACCTCGATCTACGCGCACGCTACGGGATCAATGTGCTGGCCGTGCACCGCCACGACGAGAACATCCAGGGCAATCTGGACGACTTCCAGCTGCAGTTCGGTGACGTGATGCTGCTCGAGGGCTCGCCCGCGCAGATCAAGCGCTTTGCAGAGAACGGCGAACTGATCAGCCTCAACGCCGTGCAGGAGCGCGCGTTTCGCCGGGACAAGGCACCGATTGCCATGACCACGACGCTGGCTGTGATGCTGCTGGCGGCATTCGGCGTGATGCCGATCGAAGGCCTGGCGATCATAGGCGCCGCCGCGGTGTTGGCCACCCGCTGCCTGGACGTCGAGGACGCCTATAAGGCCGTGGACTGGAAGATTCTCAGCCTGATCTTCGGCATGCTCGCGATCAGCGTGGCGATGAACAAGGTCGGGCTGGTCGGGCTGATCGTTTCCAGTGTCGTCGACCTGACCCCCTGGGCTGGGCCGTTGTTCATGCTGGGGTTCATTTACCTGTTCACCTCGGTGTTGACCGAGATTCTCTCCAACAACGCGGTCGCCGTGCTGGTCACGCCCATCGCGATCGGCCTGGCCCAACAGCTGGGTATCGACCCGCGCGCCTTCGTCGTCGCGGTGATGTTCGCCGCCAGTGCCAGTTTCGCCACGCCCATCGGCTACCAGACCAACACCTTCGTCTACAACGCCGGCGGCTATCGCTTCACCGACTTCATGAAGATCGGCATTCCGCTGAACCTGTTGTTGTGGGTCGTGGCCAGTTTCGTCATCCCCTGGTTCTGGCCGCTGACTCCGGTTTAAGACCTTAACTGGTAGCAGAGAACGCCATCTGGGCACCCGCGGTGGACAAAGCTTCGCCATGTCCACCCTACAAATGCGCTCTGGTAGCCGGATAAGCGCAGCGCAATCCGGATGACGCAACCCGTGCAAAACGAACGCCGACGCTGGCGTTCAGGCCACCGCGCGAGCCGGCTGCAGGCCCAGCGCGCTTTCCAGCCAATCGAGCTGCTGGTCCCATAGCGCGCGCGGCGTATCGCGGCGAAAGAAGCCGAAGTGCCCCAACTTGCGCAAACCCCAGTCGGCCGGGTTCACCGTCAGCACTTCGCGCTGCGCCGCGCGATAGAAACTCGCCAGCTCGGCCACTGCCCGCGGCGGGGCGAAACCATGGTCGTCGCCAATCGCCAGAAAGCGCGCCGGCCCGCGCAGGTCGTCGAAATGCGGACGTAGCGCTCGCCCGTCCGCGGTGCTGATAAAGGCCGGCGTGCGGCACCAGCGCGCCCACTCCAGCGCCACCCCGCGCGGCAGCGCTTCGCCGCCCATGGCCCAACCCGGCAGTTGGCCGAATAGCCGCGTGGCGATCGGCACCACGCCGTACCAATTGAAAGCCAAACGCAGTTGCTGGCTGGCCGGCCATAGGCGCCAGTAACCGGACTGGGCGGCGACGCCGAGCAGGGCCTGGATCCGCGTCGCATTGTCGGCCAGGCCGGGAATCTGGCCGCCTACCGAATGGCCGAGCAGCGCCAACGGCAGATCGCTCACCAGATGGTCGAGCAGGCTGGCTTGATCCAACGCGCCCCAATCCGCCATACGCGGCGGCGCGCCCTGCCAGCCCGGCGCGCGACTGTCGCCGATGCCACGGTAGTCGTAGCAGAACACCCAGGCACCGCGGCTAGCGGCGTGCTCGGCGAAACCTTGATAAAAACGTTTGGGCACTCCGGTGGCGCTGTTCAGCAACAGGCTGTAGCGCGGCTGCAGCGGGCGATAGGCACTGACGCCAAGGGGATAGCCGTCGCGGGCGGGCAAGCGGTAATGATCGATACGCATGGCCTAGCTCCTTCAGGGAAGGTCGCCAGTCTCACCAAGCCGGGCCTAGCGCAAAAGCGAGATTTCACCCCTCAAGAGCTGAGAAAAACTCAGCACTACGCCGCTCCATGTCAGCCAGCCGCCGCTCCAGCCAGTCGACCACACGCAACAATGCCGGGCTCTCGGCTTCGCCCTCCCACACCGCCCAGAGCGCGCCGCAGCCAATCCGTCGAGCCGGCCAAAGCGGACGCAAGCGCCCGCCCTGCAGAGGTTCGATACACAGCGGCAAATAACCCATGGCCACGCCAAGGCCCTGCTCGGCAGCCGTCAGCACCGCAGTGTAATTATCCAGCACCAGCCCATCGCTGCCGGGTAGCCAGCCATGCACCGCCGCCCATTGCACCCAGCTATTGCGCTCCTTGCTCAGGCGGATCGGCAGCAAGTCTGTGGTTGGCGGCCAGGACACCGCAGGGAAATCCATCGCCACCAACGGCGCCAGTTGAAAACTACTGAGCCGGCGCGCATGCAGCGTGCCCCAATTCGCCGGATCGACGCTGAAACGTAGGCCGAGATCGATACCGTGGCTGGCAAGGTCGAGGGTTTCGCGGCGGGTATCGAGGGTCAGCAGGCGCTCGCCGAGCAGCCCCTGCAACTCGCCCAAAGCCGGCAGCACCACGGTATGCGCCAGATAGGGAAAGCTGGAAATACGAAACGGCCGCTGCGCCTGACGCGCCCGGGTTGCGCTCTCCAGTTGGCGGATCGCCGGGGCGACCTCGGCCCAATACGCCTGGCCGGCATCGGTCAATGCCAGACCACGCGGCAAGCGCCGGAACAGTTTGCAGCCGAGGGCGGTTTCCAATTCGCGCAACTGATGGCTGACCGCAGTCGGCGTCACGTACAAACGCTCGGCCGCGCGCTTGACGCTCAAGGTCTCGCCGAGCACGGCAAAGGTACGCAGCAGATTCAACGATGGCAGTGACATATTCTTCGCCCCTTAGCAGGCCGTTGAAAAACGTAGGCGAGGCAGGCAAGACAAGGCAAAAACGGCCGAGGAAGCGGAGTTTACTGGCTGTAAATGAGCATTCCGAGGCCGTTTTTAACGCAGTATTGCCAACGCAGGTAGTTTTTCCACGGCCTGCTAGCCCCGGCGCTCACCCTACCCTTGTTTTATCGTTTCACCGCCATC
The DNA here is from genome assembly GCA_946886875.1 of uncultured Pseudomonas sp. Next base: position 3,821 of record CAMPJN010000185.1, on the reverse strand, counting down.
AGTTTGTAGCAGAACGAGAGGACACCACCATGAGCCAACCCCTGCTGATCCCCTGCCCCAAATGCAACGGTCTCAACCGTATTCCCGCCGAGCGCCTCGCCGATGCGCCACGCTGCGGGCGCTGCAAAGCCGAGGTGCTGCCCGGCGCGCCCATCGAACTGAATCAAACCAATTTCGCCAGCCAGCTGAAGGGCGACCTGCCGTTACTGGTCGACGTCTGGGCCAGCTGGTGCGGGCCGTGCAGGGCCTTCGCGCCGACCTTTGCCCAGGCAGCTGCGCAACTCAATGGCCGCTACCGCTTGGCTAAGCTGGACAGTGAAGCCAACCCGCAGCTGTCCGCACAATTGGCGATTCGCTCGATCCCCAGCCTGATCCTGTTCAAAGCCGGCCAGGAAATTGCCCGGCAAAGTGGCGCCCTATCGCTGCCACAGCTGCTAGCCTGGATTGAACGGCCGCTTCGCTGAGCCATTCGGTCAGCCTCGCCGTCACTTAGGATCAATTGCAAGCGCTGCACCAATCGCTAGTCTGGTTGCAAACCCATACAAGAGCGCCCAGCATGCCGTTAGCCATGGAAATCGCCCGCCAGCTCACTGAAGAACAGATTGCCTTCGTCAAGCGCTGCGGCCTCAAGGCAGAAGTGCTCGAACCGGGTCATGTGCGTTTGTGCATGCCGCTGGCCGGCAACCAGAACCATATCGGCAGCATGTACGCCGGTGCGCTCTTTACCCTGGCGGAGATTCCCGGTGGCGCGCTCTTTCTCACCAGCTTCGACACCCAGCGCTTCTATCCGATAGTAAAAGAGATGAATCTGCGTTTCAGACGCCCGGCGTCAGGTGATATTCGAGTGGAAGCGCGCCTTGCTCCAGAGCTCATCGAACAGTTGCAGAATGAGGCGAGCGAACAGGGCAAAGCGCAGTATCCGTTGGCGCTGCAACTCACCGCCGAAGATGGCGAAGTGGTAGCCGAGAGTCACGCGCTGTATCAGTTACGCTTGCATCAACAATGCGGGAACTTGTCACAAATCAAAAGAACAGATAGTTGATGGGACCATGCTTCACCGCTGGAACCATAATGTCCGAATCGACATGTATTGGCAGGAGAGCCGTATACCATGTTCAAACATATATTGATTGCCCATGACCTGCGCGACACTGCCGATATGGCCCTGTGCCGAGCCGCCCAACTGGCGCAACAACATGGCGCCAAGCTGACCATGCTGCACGTGCTGGACGCCAACCAAAGCGATCAGGAACACGAAAAAGCCCGCCAGGCGCTCGACCTCAGCCTGACCCGATACGCCCCTACGGGTTGCGAGCTGCGCGTATGCACCGGCAGCAAAGCGTCCGACACCGTGCTGCAGCAGATCGAGGAGTTGGCGTGCGACCTGCTGGTATTGGGCGCACATCATCAGCGCCATGATTTCTTCTCCGGCACCAGCCTGGACCGCATCGCCCGCCGCTGCCCGGTCGCTCTCTTGCTGGTCGCGCGTGCCGACTGCCGTCCTTACCAACGCGCACTGTCGGCCATCGACTTCTCGCTGTGCGCGGTCAGCGCGCTGAACCAGGCGTACTACATGCTCCCCGCCAGCGCCGAGCTGCATGCGGTGCATGTGTTCGAGCCGAGCAAGGGCTCGCCCAAGCAGGTCGAAGATCAGCTGCAGCTGCAACGCGGGCTGATCGATCAGCTGATGCTCGACGAAGCGCAAAAGCTGCCGGCCAAAGGCCCGGCATTGAGCCACTCGGTGCAACAAGGCGGGATTCTGCGTTGCCTGCAGGAGAACATCCGCAGCCGCGATATCGAAGTATTGGTGCTCGGCAGCCACGGCCGCAGCGCCCTCTCGCAAGCGCTGCTCGGCAGCCTGGCACAGCATTTCCTGCACCGCGCACCCTGCGACATTTTCGTGGTGCGCTAAGCCCCTCGGGCGCCTTTACAGTTCTGTAGCCCGGATGAAATCCGGGGAAATCTGGCGCCGATCAAGCGCCCCCGGATTGCATCCGGGCTACGGAAGCCAGCCGATCTAGGACGCCTCGTTCAACAGGTCGTGCAATTCGACGAACTGCTGGGTCAGCTTGTGGTTGCGGTCCAGATAGATCAGCGGCGTGCAGCTCTGGTGCGACTCACGCATGCGCACCGAACTCATCAGGTTGACCGGCAGCACCGGCAACCCTTCGGCCAACAACTCATCGAGCAGTTGCTGCGGCAGCGAAGCGCGCGGCTGGAACTGGTTGACCACTATGCCTTCGACCTCAAGGCCTTCGTTGTGGTCTTCCTTGAGCTCTTCGATCTCCCGCAGCAAACCATAGAGTGCCTGGCGCGAAAAACTGTCGCAGTCGAATGGAATCAGCACGCGGTCGGCGGCGATCAATGCCGACACCGTATAGAAGTTCAGCGCTGGCGGCGTGTCGAGATAGATGTGATCGTAATCCTCGGCCAGCTCGTCGAGCAGTTTGCGTAGTTTGTTGATCTTGTGCTTGGACTCGAGCTTGGGCTGCAGGTCGGCCAGCTCGGCGGTGGCGGTGACCACATGCAGGTTATCGAAGGGGGTTTCGTAGATATCCACCCGACCCTTCTTGGCAAAGGGCCCGCTGGCCAGGGTCTGCTTGAAGAACTCGGCGATCCCCATGGGAATCTCCGCACCGGTCAGGCCGGTGAGGTAGTGGGTCGAGTTGGCCTGGGTATCCAGGTCGACCAACAAGGTGCGATAGCCCTGAGATGCGCTGACCGCCGCCAGGTTGCAGGCGATGCTGGATTTGCCCACTCCACCCTTCTGATTGAATACCACACGCCGCATGCCACACCTCTCGATAAGCGCAAATGCCAGGAGCCTGGACTTAATCGCTCGTAGAACAACGCCAAGTCCGCCAGGCTGCCGGGGCATTCTATGCAATGCACAGGACAAGGGCGAGGTATTCGGTCACCGCATGACCATAAACCTCCCGTCAGAACGATCGCACAAAATTTGCACAGTGCGCGCACGGTCTGGATAATGCCGGCCATTCGCCACGGCAACCTCGACAGTCCCTTGTCATGCCTGGCTGCCGACCTCTACATGGAAGCCTGCAAAGGCCGGATCGTCCGAGTGATGCACTTCAGGATCGAGCAATGGCGTGCCTGGGCCCCTGGCCTGGAGAGCGTGGACGACTGGCGCAACTGGTGCGCTGCACCCGCACGTCTGCCCGTCGATCAGAGCGCGGCCGAACCGAGTGCGGCCCAACCGGATGTCAGCTTCCTGCCGGCCATGCAACGGCGACGCTTGAGCCATCTGGCCCGCATGGCTTTCCATGTCGCCTGGCCACTGGCCGATGCCCATGGCGATCCACTGCCCCTGGTGTTCGTCTCGCGGCACGGCGAAACTCCGCGCACCCTGGCGATCATCAACGACCTGGCCAAGGACGAAGCACTTTCGCCGACCCAGTTCAGCCTCTCGGTGCATAACGCGATCATCGGCCTGTGGTCGATCATGCGCGGCGACACCAGCGAAATGACTGCCCTCGCCGGCGAGAACGATGGCCTGGAACAGGGCGTGCTGGAAGCCTGCACGCTCCTCGGCGAAGGCGCCCCCGCCGTGCTGCTGGTGGTCGCCGAAGAATTACCGCCTACGCTGTATGCCCCCTATATAGACGATGTGCCCTTCTCCCACGCCGTCGCGTTGCTGCTGACCCCTGGCGACGACTGGCAGTTGCAGCTGAGCAACGCCGAGGGCCCGGCCGCCGAATGGCCCCATGTACTCAATCTGCTTCGCGCCTTGTGCGGCGGGCAGGACCTTCTGCAACATCACTGGAAGAGCCGTCAATGGAGTTGGTCACGCAACAAGGCCTGAG
>CAMPJN010000184.1 GCA_946886875.1 uncultured Pseudomonas sp. | reverse complement strand
GCCATGTGCTGGGACATGGGGCGCTTCCCGGTGTACCTGTGGACGCTGCCGATGTTCCATTGCAACGGTTGGTGTTTCCCCTGGGCGCTGGCGGCCTACGTCGGAGTCAATGTGTGCCTGCGCCATGTGCGCGCCGAGGCCATCTATCCGGCCATCGCCGAACACGGTGTCGACCACTTCTGCGGCGCACCCATAGTGCTGAACATGCTGGCCAACGCAGCCGACGAGTTGAAGGCGCTGAAGACCCAGTCGGTGAAGGTGCTGACCGCAGGCGCGGCGCCGCCCGCGGCAGTGATCGAAGCCATGGAAGCCCTGGAATTCCGCGTTACTCATGTCTATGGCCTGACCGAAACCTACGGCCCCAGCGTCGCCTGCGAATGGAAAGCCGAGTGGGACGGTGAAACCGCGGAACAACGGGCCCGCCTGAAATCCCGTCAGGGCGTGCGTGCGCCGCTGCTCGACGGCCTGATGGTGGCCGACCCGGATACCTTGCAGCCGGTGCCCAAGGACGGCCAGACCATCGGTGAGATCATGATGCGCGGCAATGTGGTGATGAAGGGCTACCTGAAGAACCCCACGGCCACCGCCGAAGCCTTCGCCGGCGGCTGGTTCCACTCCGGCGATCTGGCGGTGTGGCACGCCGACGGTTATGTCGAGATCAAGGATCGCAGCAAGGACATCATCATCTCCGGCGGCGAGAACATCTCCTCGATCGAGGTGGAGGACGTGCTGTACCGCCATCCGCAAATACTCGAAGCGGCAGTGGTGGCCATGGCCCACGAGAAGTGGGGCGAAACCCCCTGCGCCTTCGTCACCCTCAAGCCCGACGTCGAGCTGAGCGCGGCCGAGGTGATCGCCTTCTGCCAACAGCGCATGGCACGCTTCAAGGTGCCGGGTTGCGTGGTCTTTACCGCCCTGCCGAAAACTTCCACCGGCAAGGTGCAGAAGTTCGTCCTGCGCGAACAAGCCAAAGCCATCGCGGCGAGCGGCAAGGTGGCGTAGTCGCTGGCCTGTAGTTTGGGCGTAGGTTGGTGCGTAGGTTGGCGCTGAGCGCAGCAAGAGGTCTGCTGCGCTTTTGTAGCCCCTATGAAATATGGGGATCGGTCTTATGGCAACCAGCGATGCCCCGGATTGCATCCGGGCTACGGGAGCAGCTGATCGTTCCCACGTGGACGGTTCGACGCCTCGATGTTGGAACGATCAAAGTCACCCAATGGTAGCTTTTGTAGCCCGGATGAAATCCGGGGGGACGATCCAACGACCGACACCGCTCCGCGGATTGCATCCGGGCTACCTGTCAGAAGCGGGCGCATAACCCTGGGATTCTCCTCAACGGTACTGGATTCCCTCGGCATCAACGCTGACCCGGGTACCCGCCGTCCCTTGCACTATGCCCTCGATATCGCCGAGGGCGCCGATCACTGCAGGCTTGCCGGTATGCCGGGCGAATTCGCAGGCGGCTTGTACCTTGGGGCCCATGGAGCCGGCGGCAAAGGGCAATGATTGCAAGGCATCCGGATGCGCCTGGGCGATGGCTTTTTGCGTCGGCAGGCCCCAATCAACGAAGGCGGCGTTGACGTCGGTGGCGATCACCAGCAGGTCCGCTTCCAGTTGTTCGGCCAGCAGCGCCGAGCAGAGGTCCTTGTCGATCACCGCTTCGACGCCCTGCAGCTGACGATTCTGGTCGTAGACCGTGGGTATGCCGCCGCCACCGGCGCAGATCACCACCGTGCCTTTCTCCAGCAGCCATTGGATCGGGCGGATCTCAAAGATCCGTTGCGGTCTGGGGCTGGCTACCACGCGGCGGAAGTTGTCGCCGTCGGCGGCGATGCTCCAGCCTTTTTCCGCCGCCAGGCGTTGTGCTTCCGCTTGGCTGTAGACCGGACCTATGGGCTTGCTCGGATGGGCGAAGGCCGGGTCGGTCGGGTCGACTTCGACCTGGGTCAGCAGGGTGGCGAACGGCACCTCGAACGGCAGCAGGTTGCCCAGCTCCTGTTCGATCATATAGCCGATCATGCCCTCGGTTTCGGCGCCGAGCACATCCAGCGGATAGGCGTCAGTGGCGCCGTAGGCGGCGTTCTGCAGCGCCAACAGGCCGACTTGCGGGCCGTTGCCGTGGGCGATAACCAGCTGCTTGCCGGTGGCGATGCGGGCGATCTGCGTGCAGGCGCTGCGCACGTTGTCGCGTTGATTCTGCGCGCTCAGGGCTTCGCCGCGGCGCAGCAGGGCATTGCCGCCCAGAGCGATCACCAAACGCATAGTCGTTCTCCTTTAGGTTCATACAGCGCAGTGGGTGGGGGTTTTCCCGGATTGCATCCGAGCCACGAGGCGGCGTAGGTTGGCGCTGAGCTGGCGAAGCTCAGCAGGGAGTACCACGGTCTCTGTGTTGGGCTTCGCGGAGCTCAGCCCAACCTACCCCGGTCAACCAGTACCCTGCTCTCGATCAGATGCCGCCGAGGGTCGCGACCAGTACCGCCTTGATCGTGTGCATGCGGTTTTCCGCCTGTTCGAAGGCGATGCAGGCCGGGGATTCGAAGACTTCGTCGGTCACTTCGATGCCGCCGACCAGGTGCGGGTACTGCGCGGCGATCTGCTGGCCGAGTTTGGTTTCGGCGTTGTGCAGCGCCGGCAGACAATGCATGAATTTGCAGCGCGGGTTGCCGCTGGCCTGCAGCATTGCGCGGTTGACCTGATAGGGCAGTAACAAGCCGATGCGCTCGGCCCAGGCCTCCACCGGCTCGCCCATGGAAACCCATACATCGGTGTGGATAAAGTCGACGCCCTGCACCGCGGCCTGGGCATCCTCGGTCAGGGTCAGGCGCGCGCCGCTGTCCGCAGCGAAGGCCTGGCATTGTTCGACCAGATCGGGATCGGGCCAGAGTGTTGCAGGTGCGGCGATGCGCACGTCCATGCCGAGCTTGGCGCCGATCAGCAGCAACGAATTGCCCATATTGTTGCGCGCATCACCGAGGTAGGCGTAGCTGATGGCCTGCAGCGGTTTGTCGCTGTGTTCGCGCATGGTCAGCACATCGGCGAGCATTTGCGTGGGGTGGTATTCGTCGGTCAGGCCGTTGAACACAGGCACTCCGGCGAAATTGGCCAGCTCCTCGACGACGTCCTGGTGATAGCCGCGGTACTCGATGGCGTCATACATGCGCCCGAGCACCCGGGCGGTGTCCTTCATGGTTTCCTTGTGGCCGATCTGCGAGGAGCCGGGGTCGATATAGGTGACGTTGGCGCCCTGGTCATAGGCCGCGACTTCGAAGGCGCAGCGCGTGCGGGTCGAACTCTTCTCGAAAATCAGTGCGATGTTCTTGCCCTTGAGGTGCTGTTGCTCGGTGCCGGTGTATTTGGCGCGCTTGAGGTCGCGGGCCAGGTCCAGCAGATAGCGCAGTTCCTGCGGGCTGTGGTGGATCAGGCTGAGCAGGCTGCGGTTGTGCAGGTTGAAGGCCATTGGGGTTTCCTCGTCAGAGCAGCAGGCCGTTGAAAAGCGAATTTTTTTTTAAACGACCTGCTGGAAGGTCTGGCTGATCAATAGTTGATGGGGTCACGGCTGATCGGGCAGCTCATGCAATGGCCGCCGCCGCGGCCGCGGCCCAGTTCGCTGGCGTCGATGGTGATGACTTCCACCCCGGCCTTGCGCAGTTGGGTGTTGGTGTAGGTGTTACGGTCGTAGCCGATCACCACGCCGGGCTCCAGGGCCAGCACGTTATTGCCGTCGTCCCACTGCTCGCGCTCCGCTTCGTAGCTGTCGCCGCCGGTTTGCACGCTGCGCAGCTGCTTGAGGTTGAGTGCTTCGGCCACTACTTCGAGGAAGGGCTTTTCTTCGCGGCGGATATCGATGCCGCCGGGTTTGCTCGGGTCCGGGCGCAGGCTGAACGGCACTATCTGCTCGACCACTTCGGGGAAGATGGTCACCAGGTCGCGGTCGCAGAAGCTGAATACCGTATCCAGGTGCATGGCCGCGCGCGATTGCGGCAGGCCGGCGACTATCACCCGCTCGACCGCGCCCTTGGCGAACAGCTGCTGCGCCAGTTGGCCGATGGCCTGGCGGGTGCTGCGCTCGCCCATGCCGATCAGCAGCACGCCGTTGCCGATCGGCATCACATCGCCGCCTTCCAGGCTGGCCAGGCCGTGGTCGATATCCGGGTCGCCGTACCAGGTTGCGAACTCGGCGCTGGCGAAACCGGGATGGAATTTATAGATGGCGCTGGTCAGCAGGGTTTCCTGACGGCGCGCCGGCCAGTGCATGGGGTTGAGGCTTACGCCGCCGTAGATCCAGCAACTGGTGTCGCGGGTGAACAGCGCATTGGGCAACGGCGGCAGGATAAAGCTGGCCGGCCCGCTGTACTCGCCGAGCATTTTCAGCGCCGGACTTTCGCCCAGGCCCTTGAGCAGGTCGGCCACAGCTACGCCGCCGATCAGGTGCTCGGCCTGGGTGCGTGGGCTCAGACTTTCCAGCCAGCCGCGCACCTCATTCTGCAGGCCGACGCCGACCAGATTGGCGGTGATCTTGCGGTCGAGTAGCCACTTCAGCGCCTCGGGGTTCTGCACGGTTTCGCTGAGCAGGTTGTGCATCTCCAGCACTTCGACGCCGCGTTCGCGCATCTTGCTGACGAAGTCGAAGTGGTCGCGCTTGGCCTGGCTGACCCAGATCACATCGTCGAACAGCAGTTCGTCACAGTTGTTCGGCGTCAGGCGCAGGTGCGCCAGGCCCGGCGAGCACACCAGCACCTTGCGCAATTTGCCGGCTTCGGAATGCACGCCCAGTTTTTCGCTGCTCATCGGCATTCTCCTTTCATAGGCTGAGGGAGCCGGCATAGAGCCCGTAGGCGGCAATGCCCGCGCCGATCAACACGGCGACAAAGATCGGCTTTTCCACTCGGGTAAAGAGGGCTTGGCCCTGTTCGCGCTTGGCCATGGCGAAGAAGATCGCCCCCGGCGCATACAGCAGCGCCGACAGCAGCACGTATTGCAGACCTCCGGCATATACCAGCCATAGCGCGTAGATCAGCGCGACCAGGCCGATGATTAGATCCTTGCGCCGCTCGCCCCGTTCTGCCGCATAGGTTTCGCCGCGCACCGCCAGCAGCACCGCATAGGCGGCGGACCAGAAATACGGCAAGAGGATCATCGAGGTGGCCAGGTAAATCAGCTTGAGGTAGGTGGCGTCGTTGAACAGGGTGATGATCAGAAACAGCTGGATCAGCCCGTTGGACAACCAGAGCGCGTTGACCGGCGCGTGCTTGGCGTTCTCCCGCGCGAGAAAGCTCGGCATGCTGCGATCGCGCGCGCCGACAAAGAGGATTTCCGCGCAGAGCAGGGTCCAGGACAGCAATGCGCCGAGCAGCGAGACGATCAGGCCGATGCCGATCAAGGCCGCGCCCCAGGGGCCGACCACCTGCTGCAGCACCCCGGCCATCGAGGGGTTCTTCAGCCCGGCCAGCTCGGCCTGGCTCATGATGCCCATCGACAATACGTTGACCATCACCAACAGCAGCAACACACCAACAAAGCCGATCACCGTGGCCTTGCCGACATCGGCGCGGTTCGCCGCGCGAGCCGAGTAGACGCTGGCGCCCTCGATGCCGATAAACACCCAGACGGTGACCAGCATCATATTGCGCACCTGATTCATCACCCCGCCCAGCTCCAGGTTGCCGCGGCCCCAGAAGTCGGCGGTGAACACCTCGAGCTTGAAGGCGATGGCGGTGATCACCACGAACAGCAGCAACGGCACGACCTTGGCCACGGTGGTGACCAGGTTGATAAAGGCCGCTTCGCGAATGCCGCGCAGAATCAGAAAGTGTACGGCCCAGAGCAGCAGCGAGGCGCCAAGAATGGCAGCCAGCGTATTGCCCTCACCGAACACCGGGAAGAAGTAACCGAGGGTACTGAACAGCAGCACGAAATAGCTGACGTTGCCGATCCAGGCGCTGATCCAGTAACCCCAGGCCGAGGAGAAACCCATGTAATCGCCAAAGCCGGCCTTGGCGTAGGCATAAACGCCGGCGTCCAGTTCCGGCTTGCGATTGGCCAGGTTCTGAAACACGAAGGCCAGGGCCAGCATGCCCACGGCGGTGATCGCCCAGCCAATCAGAATGGCGCCGGCGCTGGCGCTGGCCGCCATGTTTTGCGGCAGGGAGAAGATCCCGCCGCCGATCATCGAGCCCACGACCAACGCGATAAGCGCGGCCAGCCGCAGTTTTGTTGCAGCCTGGGACATGGCACAAATCTCCTGGGGGTTTGAGCGCTTATTGATCGCACACAATCCACGGGACAAGACTGACTTGCATCAAGACCAAGCCGTTTCCCGAATAAGCCTGGGCGCAATCCGGGAGCAATGGTGCATATACCGCCTTTCCCGGATTGCATCCGGGCTTGTCAGCATTTCTTAGACAAAAAAAGCCCGGCGCTAAGGCCGGGCTGAGGGTGGTACAGGGAGGTACACACGGAGTAGTCGCGATCAGCTCATGCCCAGCCAGTTCGGCAGCGCCATGGACACGGCGGGGATATAGGTGATCACCATCAGGAAGCCGAGCAGCAACATCAGCCATGGCCAGGCGGCGCGGACCACCGCGGTCAGCGGCATGCCGGTCACCGCCGAGGTGACGAACAGGTTCAGCCCCACCGGTGGCGTGATCAAACCGATCTCCATGTTGACCACCATGATGATGCCCAGGTGGATAGGGTCGATGCCCAGCTGCACGGCGATCGGGAACAGGATAGGCGCGAGGATCAGGATGATCGCCGAAGGCTCCATAAAGGCGCCGGCCACCAGCAACACGATGTTCACCACCAGCAGGAACTGCCAGGGCTGCAGACCCATCTCGATCACCAGGGCGGTGATGGTCTGGGGAATCTGCTCAGTGGTCAGTACGTGGGCGAAGAGCATGGCGTTGGCGATGATGAACATCAGCATGATGGTCAGCTTGCCGGACTCCAGCAGCACCTTGGGGCACTCGCGAACGCTCATGTCCTTGTACACGAACAGCGCCACGAAACCGGCGTAGACCGCCGCCACTGCGGCCGCTTCGGTCGGGGTGAACATGCCCGAATAGATGCCGCCGAGGATGATCACCATCAGCAACAGGCCCCATACCGCTTTGCGTGCGGCGGTGAGGAACTCGCGGAAGCTGGCGCGCGGCATCGACGGCAGGTTCATTTTGCGCGCCACTATGTAGATCGCCACCATCAGCGCCACACCCAGCAGCAGGCCTGGTATTACGCCGGCCATAAACAGCTTGCCGACCGATTGCTCGGTCGCCGCGGCGTACACCACCATGACGATCGACGGCGGGATCAGGATGCCCAGGGT
>CAMPJN010000183.1 GCA_946886875.1 uncultured Pseudomonas sp. | reverse complement strand
AGGTCAACGACCTGCACAACTGGGAGCAGTGGTCGCCCTGGGCCAAGCGCGACCCCAACATGACCAAGGTCTACGAGGGACCAGCCGCCGGAGTTGGCGCGGTCTACCGTTGGAACGGCAACAAGGAGGTGGGTGAGGGCAGCAGCACCATAATCGAGAGCCGACCGGGCGAGCTGGTGCGCTTTCGCTTGGAATTCCTGCGGCCTTTTCAAGCTTGCAACGAGGTGCTGTTCCGCTTCGTCTCCGACGCTCAGAACACCCGGGTGAGCTGGACCATGAGCGGGCACAACAACTTCATCAGCAAAGCCGTGCACCTGGTAATGGACATGGACAAGATGTGCGGCGGCGACTTCGAACTGGGCCTGGCGCAGCTCAAGGCCATTGCCGAGGCGCCAAGTACCTAGCAGGCCGATCGCGGCCCGGCCCAATAGCGCTGGAGTAGGGGAGGAGTAGGGCGGACATGCCAAAGGCTTGTCCGCCGCTCGTTTACCGGATTGTCCTGCCGGCCATCAAGGCAAGTTACTCAAGGCCTCGCAACTGATCGGATAACGCTGCTGGCATGCGCTCTGGTACAGGCGTTTGGCCTGGTTGGGGTCGCGTTGCACGCCATACTCGCCTTTCAGAAAGAGATTGCCGAGGATGTGCTGAGCCATCGGATTGCCGGCGGCAGCGGATTGGTTGAGGTATTTGAGCATGGCCTTCTGGTTGGTGAAATCCGGGTTGTCGCGACCGGTATAGAGGTAGGCCAGGCTCACCGCCGCCATTGCGTGGCCCTTGTCCGCGGCTTGTTTCCACCAGTATTCGGCCTGCTGCAGATTTTTCTCCGGCTTGCCGACGAAATAGAAACTACCAAGCTGGAACTGACTGTCGAGGTCGCCGCGTTCGGCCTGGTTCAGCAGCTTCGCCTGCGTTGCGGCTTCGTCCCCGGCCTGGGGTTCCTGGCTCGGTGGTGTGGTTGTCGGGGCGCTGTCCGGTGTGTGACTGACACAGCCGGCGAGGGCCAACAGTGCACCCATCAGCGCAGCGTATCGCCAGGCTGTTCTTCGTTTGTTGCTCATCTTCGTTCCCTGCTATATGCGGATGGCTGGCGTCCAGAGTGTCGGGGCATACTCCTGCCCCCGCTTCGCTCTGGCATAAACGTACTGCTTATTCGCTGCGACGGCCATGTCGCCGAGTGATTGTTGAACTGCAAAAGACCTTAAGTCGCTGCGCGAGTTGCGAGGATGCAAGGCTTTGTCGCCTCTGGCGTTTTATCCGTGCGATTAACCTGCGATTCTTGCAGAGGATGCCGTACCAGGCCAAGGAGCCCTTATGCACATCAGCAGCAACTTCGACAGCGGCAATATCGAGGTGATCGATGCCAGCGATCCGCAGCGAGTGCTGCTGGCCATGCGCGCCGATCTCAACAGCTACCACTTTCAGTGGTTCCACTTCAAAGTCGAGGATCTGACCCCCGGCCAGCGCTACGGCTTCAGCCTGACCAACGCCGGCCAATCCGCCTACAACCATGCCTGGACGGGGTATAACGCGGTCGCTTCCTACGCCAGGTCGAGTGGTTTCGCGTACCCAGCCGTTTCGAGGATGGCGCGCTGAGCTTCGCCATCGAGCCGAGCGCGCCCCAGGTCTGGTTCGCCTATTTCGAACCCTACAGCCGCGCGCGCCATGACTGGCTGATCGAGCAGGCCGTGACCAAGGCCGGCGCCGAATTGTTCGCCACCGGCAAAAGCATCGAAGGTCGCGATATCCAGCTGCTGCGCTTCAGCCGCAATCCAGACGCGCAGCGCAAGATCTGGATGATCGCCCAGCAGCACCCCGGCGAGCATATGGCCGAGTGGTTTATCGATGGCGTGATCGAGCGCCTGCAGAACCGCGACGACGTCGAGCTCAATGACCTGCTGCTGCAGGCCGATCTCTATCTGGTGCCGAACATGAACCCGGACGGCGCCTTCCGCGGCCACCTGCGCACCAACGCCGCCGGCAAGGACCTCAACCGCGCCTGGCAGTCGGCCAGCGCGGCGGAGAGCCCCGAGGTGCATTTCGTCCAGCAGCAGATGCGCAAGGTCGGTGTCGACCTGTTTCTCGATATCCACGGCGACGAAGAAATCCCCCACGTGTTCACCGCCGGCTGTGAAGGCAACCCCGGCTACGGCAAGCGACTGGAACAACTGGAAAGCGAATTCCGCAGCCGCCTGGTCGCCATCGGTGCCGAATTCCAGACGGTGTTTGGCTACCCCCATGACGCACCTGGCCAAGCCAACACCACCCTGGCCTGCAACGCGGTCGGCCTGGAGTTCGATTGCCTGTCGTTCACTATCGAAATGCCGTTCAAGGACCACGACGATAACCCTAATCCGCATACCGGCTGGAACGGCAAGCGTTCGATGCGATTGGGCAAGGATGTGCTCAGCGTGGCCGCGGCGATGGTTGGTGGCTTGCGTTAGGCTCCATAGCGACCCGGCTGCGGTTCTACCACTGTGATAACCCGGGTTCGCTAGTTACAGGTGATTTGCGCGCCTTCTACAGAGCTATGGGCGCGCGCTTTGCGCAAGAGCGGCCTTGGCCGCGATTGGGCTGTGGTAGAGCTCGCAGTGGCGGACAAGGCAGTGCCATATCCACCCTTCGCAGCTCCCGTAGCCCGATACAATCCGGGAAGCGTTGCCTCTCGCACAGACTTTCCCCGGATTGCATCCGGGCTACAGGGTCATGGCTCGCTTAGCCGCGGTAGTAACGCTGCGGCACGAACGGGGTCTTCGCGACTTTCATCGCTACGCGCTTGCCGCGCACCATGGCCCACACCGGGGTGTCGAGAGCAATATGGCTGCTCTGCAGATAACCCATGGCCACCGGGCCGCCTAGGCTCGGGCCGAAGCCGCCGCTGCACACGCTGCCGATCAGGTTGCCGTCAGCGTCGACGATTTCCGCGCCTTCACGCACCGGTACGCGTTCCTGCGGCAGCAGGCCGACGCGTTTGCTGGCTACCCCTTGCTGCTGTTGGGCGAAGATCCGCTCGGCACCGGGGAAGCCGCCGGCACGGGCGCCGTCGGCGCGGCGGGCCTTGGAAATGGCCCACAGCAGGCTGGCTTCGATTGGCGTGGTTGCAGTGCTCATATCGTGGCCGTACAGGCACAGGCCGGCTTCCAGGCGCAGCGAGTCGCGGGCGCCGAGGCCGATGGCTTCGACTTCCGGCTCGGCCAGCAGGCTGCGCGCCAGGGTTTCGGCGTGTTCGGCCGGCACCGAGATTTCGAAGCCGTCTTCGCCGGTGTAGCCGGAGCGGCTGACGTAGCAGTCGGCGCCGAGCAGGCGCACGCGGGCGAACTGCATAAAGGTCATCTTGCTCACTTCCGGCGCCAGGCGCGTCAGTACATCGACCGCCTTCGGCCCCTGCAGGGCGAGCAAGGCGCGGTCGAAGCAGGATTCGATCTTGCACTGGCTGGCGATCTGTTCCTGCAGGTGCATCAAATCCTGGTTCTTGCAGGCGGCATTGACCACCAGAAACAGAGTGTCGTCGCCGAGGTTGGCAACCATCAGGTCGTCGAGGATGCCGCCATTTTCGTCGGTGAACATGGCATAGCGCTGCATGCCCACCGGCAGGTCGATGATATCCACCGGCACCAGAGTCTCCAGGGCCTTGGCGGCATTTGCGCCGCGCAGGACGATCTGGCCCATATGCGAGACATCGAACAGGCCGGCGGCCTCGCGGGTGTGCAGGTGTTCCTTCATTACGCCGAGCGGGTATTGCACCGGCATGTCGTAGCCGGCGAAAGGCACCATGCGCGCGCCGAGTTCCAGATGCAGGGCGTGTAGCGGGGTTTTCGCCAGGGTTTCAGTGGTCATGCGGTTCTCCATGTCGGTAAGCGTTGTTTGTGTAGGCGCGAGATAAAAGCATCGCGAGCAAGCTCGCTCCTACAGGAAATGGTGGTTCAACATTCGATGATATTGACCGCCAAACCGCCGCGGGCGGTTTCCTTGTATTTGTTGTTCATGTCGGCGCCGGTCTGGCGCATGGTGCGGATCACTTTATCCAGCGAGACGAAGTGCTGGCCGTCGCCGCGCAACGCCATACGTGCGGCGTTGATCGCCTTCACCGAACCCATGGCGTTGCGTTCGATACAGGGCACCTGCACCAGGCCGCCAATCGGGTCGCAGGTCAGGCCGAGGTTGTGTTCCATGCCGATCTCGGCGGCGTTCTCGACCTGGTTGACACTGCCTCCGAGCACTTCGCACAGCGCCCCGGCGGCCATCGAGCAGGCCACGCCGACCTCGCCCTGGCAGCCGACTTCGGCGCCGGAGATCGAGGCGTTTTCCTTGTACAGAATGCCGATGGCCGCGGCGGTGAGCAGAAAACGCACCACGCCGTCGTCGTTGGCGCCTGGGATAAAACGCGTGTAGTAGTGCAGCACCGCCGGCACTATGCCGGCCGCGCCATTGGTCGGTGCGGTGACCACGCGGCCGCCGCTGGCGTTTTCCTCGTTCACCGCCAGGGCGTAGAGGTTGACCCAGTCGAGCACGCTGAGCGCATCGCGCAGGGCCGCTTCCGGGTTCTTGCACAGCTGGCGATGCAGCGCGGCGGCGCGGCGTTTGACCTTGAGGCCGCCGGGCATGATGCCCTCGTTGCGGCAACCGGCTTCGACGCAATCCTGCATCACTTGCCAGATATTCAGCAGGCGCGCGCGGGTTTCCGCTTCCGGGCGCCAGGCGGCTTCGTTGGCCAGCATTACCTGGCTGATCGACAGATCGTGCTCGGTGCAGTGGGCGAGTAACTGCTTGGCGGTGGTAAAGGGGTATTGCAGTTCCGTGGTGTCTTCGACGATACGGTCGGCGCCGGCGGCCTGTTCATCAACGACGAAACCGCCGCCCACCGAATAGTACTCGCGCGAACGGATCTGCAAGCCGGCGCCGTCGAAGGCGCGGAAGATCATGCCGTTGGGGTGGAAGGCCAGCGGTTTGCGGATCATCGCCAGGTGTTCTTTCTCGACGAAGCGGATGCGCTTCTCGCCGAGCAGGGCCAGTTCGCCGGATTCGCGAATCACCGCCATGCGCGCGTCGACCGTGCCGGTGTCGACGGTGTCCGGTTGTTCGCCTTCCAGGCCGAGCAATACCGCCTTGTCGCTGCCGTGGCCCTTGCCGGTGGCGCCGAGCGAGCCGTACAGCTCGACCTTGACCGACTCGGTGCTGGCCAACAGTTCGTCGCGGCGCAGGCCTTCGACAAAACGTACCGCGGCGCGCATGGGGCCAACGGTGTGCGAGCTAGACGGGCCGATACCGATCTTGAAAAGGTCAAAAACGCTAAGTGACATCTTATTCTCCGACTTTCTGATCTGGGCCAACCTTGTGGGTCGGCATTGATGCAGCGCGGCCTATAACCGCGCCTGCATTTCAGCAAAGGAGCCTGTCTATCTAGTCAGCGTAGACCGGGAAGGTCGCGCACAGGTCGCTGACCTGACCGCGAACCCGCGCGATCACCTCGGGGTTGTCCAGGTCATCGAGAATGTCGCAGATCCAGCCGGCCAACTCGCGGCATTCGCCCTGCTTGAAGCCACGGGTGGTGACCGCCGGGGTGCCGATGCGGATGCCTGAGGTGACGAAGGGCGATTGCGGGTCGTTGGGCACGGCATTCTTGTTCACCGTGATATGCGCCGCGCCCAAGGCCGCATCGGCGGCTTTGCCGGTGAGGCCCTGCTTGATCAGGCTGACCAGCATCAGGTGGTTGTCGGTGCCGCCGGAAACCACGTCATAACCGCGGCTGACGAAGACTTCGGCCATGGTTCTGGCGTTGTCGATCACCTGCTGCTGGTAGGCCTTGAAGCTCGGTTCCAGCGCCTCCTTGAAGCACACCGCCTTGGCCGCGATCACATGCATCAGCGGGCCGCCCTGGCTGCCGGGGAACACCGCGGAGTTGAGCTTTTTCTCGATCTCTTCATTGGCCTTGGCCAGGATCAAACCGCCGCGTGGGCCGCGCAAAGTCTTGTGTGTGGTGGTGGTGACCACATCGGCAAATGGCAGTGGGTTCGGATAAAGGCCGGCGGCGACCAGGCCGGCGACGTGGGCCATATCGACGAACAGATAGGCGCCGACCTGATCGGCGATGGCGCGGAAGCGGGCGAAATCCAGGGTGCGCGAATAGGCGGAGAAACCGGCGACTATCATCTTCGGTTTGTGTTCCAGGGCCAGGCGCTCGACCTCGGCGTAATCGATCAAACCGTTCTCGTCGATGCCGTACTGCACCGCGTTGTACAGCTTGCCGGAGGAGGAAACCTTGGCGCCGTGGGTCAGATGACCGCCGTGGGCCAGGCTCATGCCCAGGATAGTGTCGCCGGCTTGCAGCAGCGCCAGGTACACCGCGCTATTGGCCGAAGAGCCGGAGTGCGGCTGGACGTTGGCGTAATCGGCGCCGAACAACTGCTTGGCACGCTCGATGGCCAGCGCCTCGACCCCATCCACATGCTCGCAACCGCCGTAGTAACGCTTGCCCGGATAGCCTTCGGCGTACTTGTTGGTCAGGCCGCTGCCCTGGGCCTGCATCACGCGCTGGCTGCAATAGTTCTCCGAGGCGATCAGCTCGATATGGTCTTCCTGGCGCCGCTCTTCGGCATTGATCGCGGCGAGCAGGGCATCGTCGTAGCCTTGCAGTTGGTCGTGCTTGCTGAACATGTGAGGTCCTCGCTTGTTGTTCTTGTGGGTGCAGCCAGCTCTCCTTAATAGAAAGGTGAGCAAGGAATTAGGTAAACCGACATCGCCAGGGTGTCAGCAGCGTGCGCTCTAAACCCCTGAGTGCCGACACAAGGGAGGTAGAGCGCACGCTGCGAACCTGGTGTGGCCTCAGGCGCTATGCGCCGCGGCCTGACGAATCCTGTGTTGCTTGACGCCACAACATCGTAGGGCGGACATGCCGAAGGCTTGTCCGCCATTTGCTGCGGTGGACAAGGCTCCGCCATGGCCACCCTACGGTTTAAGCGTCCTGATAAGCCTCGATGGATGGGCAGGCACAGACCAGATTGCGGTCGCCGAAAACGTTATCCACACGCCCAACCGGCGGCCAGTACTTGGCCTCGATCAGCGAGGCGGTCGGGTATACGGCCTGTTCGCGGCTGTAACCGTGGGTCCATTCGCCGACCAGTTCCAGGGCGGTGTGTGGGGCGTTCTTCAGCGGGTTGTCGTTGGCGTCCAGACGGCCCGCTTCCACCGCGCGAATTTCTTCGCGGATGGCGATCATGGTGTCGCAGAAACGGTCCAGTTCTTCCTTGGATTCGCTCTCGGTCGGCTCGATCATCAGGGTGCCTGCGACCGGGAAGGACATGGTCGGGGCGTGGAAGCCGAAGTCGATCAGGCGCTTGG
>CAMPJN010000182.1 GCA_946886875.1 uncultured Pseudomonas sp. | reverse complement strand
ACGTTGGCCGCCAGCGAGGCGATCGCCGCCAGGTGCCAGCTGCTGTCGTCGAGCACGTAGACCAGGTTGAACATCGGCAGGTAGAAGCCTTGCAGGTTGCCGATCATCGGCAGCAGCATGCCCACCATCCAAACGGCGATACCCGCCAGCAGGCCGGAGATGAAGCCGCGCCTATTGGCGGTTGGCCAATACAGCACCGAGAGCACGCCGGGGAGGAATTGCAGGGTGGCGACGAAGGCGACTATGCCGAGATTGGCCAGATCCTGTTCGGCGCCGAGCAACAGGTAGAAGCCGTAACCGGCCATGATGATGGCGAAGATCAGCGCGCGCCGGGTCCACTTCAGCCAGCGGTAGATATTGCCCTCGGCCGGCGGCTGATACAGCGGCAGCACCACGTGGTTGAGCACCATGCCCGAGAGCGCCAGGGTGGTGACTATGATCAGGCCACTGGAGGCCGAGAGGCCGCCGACATAGGCGACCAGCGCCAGGGTCGGGCTGTTGACCGCGATGCCCAGGCCCAGGGTGAAGTATTCCGGGTTGGTGGTGACCCCCAGTTGCAGCCCGGCCCAGAGGATCAGCGGCGCCGCCAGGCTCATCAGCAGGAGGAACAGCGGTAGGCCCCAGCTGGCGCTGACCATGGCGCGCGGGTTGATATTTTCGGTGAAGGTCATGTGATACATGTGCGGCATGACGATGGCCGAGGCGAAGAACACCAGCAGCAGGGTGCGCCAGGGGCCTTCCTGCAGCGGCGTGTGCAGGTTACTCAGCGCCGTCCGGTTCTGCACCAGCCAATATTCCAGATCCTTGGGGCCGTCGAATACGCCGTAGAGCGCATACAGGCCGATGATGCTGATCGCCACCAGCTTGACCACCGACTCGAAGGCGATGGCGAACACCAGGCCCTCGTGCTTCTCGCGGGTGGCGATATGGCGGGCGCCGAAGAGGATGGTGAAAAGGATGATCAGCCCGCAGAAGGCCAGCGCCACACGTTGCTGCACCGGCTCGCGGGTGAGGATGCCGATGGAGTCCGCCACCGCCTGGATTTGCAGGGCCAGCAGCGGCAGCACGCCGATCAGCATGAATACTGTGGTCAGCGCGCCGGCCCAGGTGCTGCGAAAGCGGAAGGCGAACAGATCGGCCAGCGATGACAATTGATAGGTGCGGGTGATGCGTAGGATCGGATAGAGCAGCACCGGCGCCAACAGAAAGGCGCCGGACACTCCCAGATAGGTGGCGAGAAAGCCGTAACCGTACTGGTAGGCCAGGCCGACAGTGCCGTAAAACGCCCAGGCACTGGCGTAGACACCGAGCGACAGGGTGTAGGTCAGCGGATGGTGGATGATGCGGCGCGGGATCAAACCGTGCTCGCTGACCCAGGCCACGCCGAACAACACCATCAGGTAGGCGGCACTGATCAGGATCAGGTGGCTTAGGCTAAAGCTCGTCAGCATCACGTTGGTTCTGCGAATAAGGATAAAGGGCAGTCGCCGGGCTTTGTCGCCACGCTTCAGAGTTCATCGGCATCACGTTGGCTCTGCAGAATAAAAGTCACCACGATCAGGATCAGCCACAGCAGATAGGGGCGATACCAGGCGCCATTGGGGTCGATCCACCAGTCCATGATGGCTGGGGAAAACAGGTAGATCCCCACTACCAGGATCAGGACCAATCGATAGATATACATGCCGCGTCTCTTCTCATCAGTGCGGCGATGGTAACGGATGCGCGCCGGCCTGCGTAGCTTGCGCGTGGCGCTCGCGGTAACGGGCCGATATAGGTGGGTCCGGCGTTGGTGGCTGTTGGCACCGGAGTTCTAGAAAATCTGCCCGCTGCGGATAACGGTTAGCGCTCGGGGGCCAGTTTGTTGCGGCCCCGTGCTTATGTTGGAAGCGGCCGGTTAAGTCGCTGCTCTGGGTGTTAACGCGCCGGTTTGATTGCCGTCCAGGTGCGCGTGGCCAGACTGACCAGCAGCAGGGCGATGGCGCCCGCGATGACGCCGGCCAGGGCGTTCAGCAGCGTGGGAATAAAGGCTGCGAGCAAACCGCTGCTGGCGGCCACGGTTGCGGTTACCTGCTCGATCCAGTGATGGGCTGCGCTAACCCCGTGGGTAAGGATGCCGCCACCGACCATAAACATCGCCGCGGTGCCGAGCACCGACAGCCCCTTCATTAGATAAGGTGCGGTCAGCAGAATGCCGCGACCCAGGCTGCGTCTCAGGCGGGCGAACAGGCTGTCGCCGCCTTGCTGGCTCAGATGCAGGCCGGCGTCGTCGAGTTTGACGATGCCCGCCACCAGGCCATAGACACCGACGGTCATCAGCAGCGCAATGCCCACCAATACCGCCACCTGCTTGCCGAAACTCGCCGCGGCCACGGTGCCGAGGGTGATGGCGATGATCTCGGCAGAGAGGATGAAATCGGTACGGATAGCGCCGCGGATCTTGTCCTTCTCGAACGCCAGCATATCCACCTGCGGGTTGGTGATCGCTTCGAGCAGTTCGCCATGCGCCGCCTGGTCTTCGGCTTTGTGGTGGAGCAGCTTGTGGGCGAGCTTCTCGAAGCCTTCGTAGCAGAGAAAGGCACCGCCGAACATCAGCAGTGGAATCACCGCCCAGGGCGCGAACGCGCTGATCAACAACGCCGCTGGCACCAGAATCGCCTTGTTCTTCAGCGAGCCCTTGGCCACCGCCCAGACCACCGGCAGCTCCCGATCGGCCTGCACGCCGCTGACCTGCTGGGCGTTCAGCGCCAGGTCGTCGCCGAGCACGCCAGCGGTTTTCTTCGCCGCCACTTTGGTCATCAGCGCGACATCGTCGAGCACGGTGGCGATGTCGTCGAGCAGGGCTAAGAGGCTGGCGCCGGCCATTCTGAAACTCCTTTATTCACAGGGGCGAACTTTCACCGAGGGTGCGCGCGACTACCAGGGATGAACCGCGCGGCTATCGGCAGGTTTTATACGTGAGTGCGCGCCGCTCATCCAGAGGCGCGGCTATCTCGGCTGAAATTGCGGCGCCGCTGGCGGCACCGGCATAGGCGGCGAGCAGGCTGTATAGCAGTTGGTTTAGTGGTATGTGGTTTAGCGGCATGGCGATATGTTCCCTGATCCACTGAGGTAATGGCGAACAGGATAGTTTCGGGTTTCTACGCTGGCTGGTTGATTGTCTCGATGGGCTCAATAGCTATTGATCGCCGCAAAAAAAAGCGTGCCCATGAAGTTGTGCACAAAGGCTGTGGAGCGAGCTGTGGATAAGGTGGGTGTAGCCGGCTAGGCGCTTAGTCAGGCGGCTTTTCAGGCGCCCTGGTGGTTTTTTGATCAGGTGCGTTTTTATTTAAAAACAGCCACTTAGCCGATTTGTGCAAGGGGCGTTAAGTTGTCCACGACAACTGTGGGCAGAGCTGTTGATAACTCTTGTATGCCTTGCGCCATGGCCGATGAGGCGGCGCTATGGGCCGATTGATCGAGTTTTGATCAGCGCATCCAGGGGCTTGTCGGAGGCACTTTCAGTGCTCTTGCGTCAAGAAATAATCACGCTATTTCAAGGTGTTGGCGCAGGCAGGTGAGGCTGATTGAATGACTTATCCCGGATAGCTGTGGAGCGATCTGTGGATAAGCTGCGTATGCCTGCTGCCAGGCCACTGGGGACTAAGCCTGGCTGTCGTTGTTGGTTTTTTGCTCAATTCCAGTGATCTGCGCCCTGGCTGTGCATAACCAGCCAATAGGCTGTCGCTCAAGGCTGCTGCTCGGCGAGGCGTTGCACAAAGGCGGCGATATGGGCTTGGAAGCCCGGCAACTGGCTGGCCGGCAACCAGCGTTCATAGATCGCCAGCATGGCTTGGGGCTGTTGCGCCTGCTTGCGCACCTGCTGACGGAAGCGTTCGGTGAGCTGGCGGCCCCAGGGTGTTTTCGCGCAGTAGATACCGGTGATGGCGAACGGGCCTGTCTCCTCAAGCGGCAGTGCGCTTAACTGGCTTGGGCCGGCGGCGTGCAGCAGGCTCGGCAACGGGTATTCCAGGGTGTAGTCGGCGCGCCCATAGGCCACCATCACGCTGAGGTTGGCACCCAGGTTGGGCGCATGGATCAGTTGCAGATTGCTCGGCGGCCGGTCATGCAGCAGCGCTTGCAGGGCGGGGCCGTACAGCCGTCCTTTGGTTACCACGCCATGCAGTTGCGGATCGTCGATGGTGCGGCGCAGCGACAAGGGTGCCAGCGGGCGCAGCTTTTCGGCCAGCTCGCTACGAACGATCAGGTGTACCGGCGGCAGCACCATCATCTCGGTGAAATAGCCGATGCGGTCGCGCTCGGCGGTGGCCAGGGCGGCGCCGAAGCAGACCGGCTTGCCTTGCTCGATATCCTTGAAGGCGCGGGGCACGTTGCCCAGTTGGAAGCCATGGCGGTATTGCGGCAACTGCTCGGTGATCAGCCGCAGTGTCTCGTAGACCAGGCCATCAACCGGTTGTTGATCCTTGAAATTGCTGAAGCCGGCCCAGTCCGGTAGCGCCCAGACGACCTGATGCTCATTGGCCATGCTGCTGGCGCAGCAGGCCAGGAGTATGGATACGGCCAGGAATTTGAGCGAAATCGACATGCTGTATCACCGGGGGCGGAGCAGGCCTGCCCCGTTGCAGGCCTTGTCGGTGATCATAGTAGCTGGCGGTGGGTTTGACTGGTCGATCTTGGTGCGTGGGGCCTGCAAGCCGGCCTGGCCGCTGGCGACGGGTGTGTCAGACCGCCAGCAGCCAAGCCCCGGTAAGCGCCGAGGCGGCGCCGGCCAGGCGGATCAGCGGCGCGGCGGCTTGCGGCAACAGGCGCACCAGGGCATAGCCCGCGGCATGCAACGCCGCGGTGGCGCTGACAAAGCCCAAGGCATAACCCCAAGGGCTGGCCTGTATCGGCAGTTCCAGGCCATGGGCCACGCCATGGCTCAGGGCGAAGGCCGCGGTCAGGCTCAGAGCCACTGCCATGGGCAGGCGCACGGCGACCGCCACCAGTAGGCCGAATGCCAGCACCGAGGCGGCGATACCTGTTTCCAGCAGGGGCAGCTGCACGCCGGCAAAACCCAGCACACCACCGAGCAGCATGCTGACGACAAACATCCCGGGCAGCGCCCAGCGCACCGCGCCGCTCTGTTGCGCGGCCCAGAGGCCGACGGCGAACATCGCCAACAGGTGATCGAGACCCAGCATGGGATGGGCGAGGCCGGCCAGCAGGCCTGTGGACTCATGGCCGGCATGGGCAAAGGCCAGGCCTGGCGCGAGGAGCAGGGCAAGGGCGAACAAGGGGCTGTGCAGTTTCATGGGCGGCGCTCCTTCTATAGGGCTGGTTCAGGCGGCAGTCAGCATGCCGTGGCGTTCGATAAAGGCGATGATCTGCTCCAGGCCCTGGCCGATCTTCTGGTTGCTGAAGACGAACGGCTTGTCGCCGCGCATCTTCAGGGTGTCGCGCTCCATCACTTCCAGTGAGGCGCCGACCAGCGGGGCCAGATCGATCTTGTTGATCACCAGCAGGTCGGATTTGCAGATGCCCGGCCCGCCCTTGCGCGGCAGCTTGTCGCCGGCGGAAACGTCGATCACGTAGATGGTCAGGTCGGACAGCTCGGGGCTGAAGGTGGCCGAGAGGTTATCGCCGCCGGATTCGACGATGATCAGGTCAAGGCCGGGAAAGCGCCTATTGAGCTGGTCCACCGCCTCCAAATTGATCGAGGCGTCCTCGCGGATCGCCGTGTGCGGGCAGCCGCCGGTTTCCACGCCGATGATCCGCTCCGGCGCCAGGGCTTCGTTGCGCACCAGAAACTGCGCGTCTTCCTGGGTGTAGATGTCATTGGTCACCACCGCCAGGTTGTAGCGCTCGCGCAGGGCCAGGCACAGGGCCAGAGTCAGGGCGGTCTTGCCGGAACCGACCGGGCCACCGATACCGACGCGCAGAGGTTGGCTGTTCATCGTTGAGTCTTCCTTATCAAGAGCGGAATAAACGGCTGTACTGGCGCTCGTGCGCCATGCTCGCCAGGGTCAGGCCGAAGGCGGCGCTGCCCCAGTGTTCGGGTTTCAGTTGGCTGGCTTGGCGCTGCGCCTGGTCGAGCAGCGGCAGCAGCTCCGAGGTCAGACGCTGCGCGGCCTGCTGGCCCAGCGGCAGAGTTTTCATCAGCACCGCCAACTGGTTTTCCAGCCAGCCCCAGAGCCAGGCGGTGAGGGCGTCCTGGGGGCTGATTTGCCAGGCGCGGGCGGCCAGGGCCCAGCCGACCGCGAGGCCGGGTTCTTCCAGCGCGGCAAACAATGCGCGTGATTGGTCGTCCAGTTCCGGCAGGCCGCTGAGCAGTTGCTCGAGGGAATAACCCATCTGCCGGCTTTCCTGGCGCAGCTCGCGGGTTTCGCGGCTGGCGCGCTGCTCGTCGGCGAGCTCGCGCAGGCGCGGCCAATCGGCATCGGTTGCGGCCTGGCAATGGGCGAGCAACAGCGGCGCTTCGAAACGCGCGAGGTTGAGCAGCAGTTGGTCGGCGATCCAGCGTCTGGCGCTTTCTGCGTTATTCACCAGGCCCTGTTCCACCGCCATTTCCAAACCCTGGGAATAGCTGTAGCCACCGATCGGCAGTTGCGGGCTGGCCAGCCGCAGCAGTGCCCAGGAAGGATTCACTTGCGCGCGCCGAATTGATGCAGGCGCGGCGCGTAGCTGAACTCGGCATCGCCCGCGTGGGAATGATGATGACCGCCGCCGTAGGCGCCTTGTTCGGGCTGGTAGGGCGCTTCGACCGCTTCGACCTGGGCGCCGAGCCGTTCGAGCATGGCCTTGAGCACATAGTCGTCCGGCAGGCGCAGCCAGCCATCGCCCAGTTGCAGGGCGACGTGGCGGTTACCCAGGTGATAGGCGGCGCGCATCAGCTCGAAAGGGTTGGCGCAGGTCACGTGCAGCAACTGCTCGGCGCGGGCGCGGACTTTGACGATGCGGCCGTCTTCGGCCAACAGGCATTCGCCGTCGTGCAAGGGCGGCTGGCCGCGCTCGAGAAACAGACCGACGTCTTCGCCCTGGCTGGTGAAACAGCGCAGGCGGCTTTTGCTGCGGGCTTCGAAGCTCAGGTGCAGTTCGGCGTCCCAGTGTTCGCGGGGTGCGATGCGTTGATGAATGACCAGCATGGATGCCTTCCTTTGATGCGCTCCTCCCTCTGGAGGAGGGTGGCGGTCAGATCAAAGGTAGAGCAAAGGGCTTGCCAAACCGGCTCGGGGCGCGGTTTGCCCGGGGTAGAGGTCAGGATTGAGGCGTGGCGCGGCGAAAACGGGGCATGTCGAGGGTTTAATTGGTGCGCGCCAAGAATCGGTGCTTCTTTTTGGTGCGCTCGTGCTCAGTCTTTTACGTGCCCCAGTCCCTGCCAATGCTTGGCGCCGATAAAGATAAAGCGCAGCTGCTCGATCATCTTGG
>CAMPJN010000181.1 GCA_946886875.1 uncultured Pseudomonas sp. | reverse complement strand
CTCGAAGGCTATTTCAGCAGCCAGGTGGAGGTGTTGTTCAAGCACCAGGCGACGCTCGACAAGTTTATCGGCGACGCCATCATGGCCTTCTGGGGCGCGCCGTTGGACAACCCGAACCAGGCCGACCAGGCGATTCTCGCGGCCATGGAAATGCTCGACAACCTCGACGCATTCCGCCGCGATTACAACTGCCCGGACTTCGACATCGGCATCGGCCTGCACACGGGACCGGCGGTGGTAGGTCTGGTCGGCGCACGCCAGCGTTATGACTACACTGCAATTGGCGACACGGTGAATCTGGCCAGCCGCATCGAAGGGCTGACCAAGGGCCGTGCTCATCTGTTGATTTCCGCCGCCACCCGGCAAGCCTGCAGCCTCCCCCTGGACTTCGTGCCCCAGGGTGAACACCAGGTCAAAGGCCGAGCAGAAGCGGTAAGCCTGTTCGAACCCAGAGTTCGACCCCATAAGGAGACGTGATGAACAGAGTCCTCTTTGCCGCGCTCGGCATCCTCCTGTCGGCCTGTTACAGCGCCTACAGCCTGGCCGAACAGCGCGCAGCGCAAACTGTGCAGGCCACCGAACTGCGTGCGCAACCGGCGAACAGCGCCAATGCCCTGACCCGCCTGGATAAACAGGCGCAGGTAGTGGTGCTGCAACGCCAGGGCGGATGGTACGAAGTGCAGACCACCAGCGGCCAACGCGGCTGGCTACCGCTGCTCAGCCTGCGCTTCGACAAGAGTGCCCAGGCTCGCAGCAGCGACCTCGGCAACCTGCTCAACCTCGGCCAGGCGGCCCCGGCTGGCGGTGTGGCCACCGGCGTGCGCGGCATCAGCGATGAAGAGTTGCGTAGCGCCAAGGGCAGCCTCCCGGATAACGTGCAAACCCTGGAAAGTTTCGCTGTCAGCCCCGGCCAGGCGCGTTCGTTCGCTCAACAAGGCGGTTTGCATAGCAAAACCCTGCCTTACGCCGCCCGCTAGCGGCTATATCCAATTCCGTGGTTGAAGTCCGAGGTAACCGCCATGTTCACGCGAGCCACCCTTCTACACCGCCCTCTGCTGTTGGGCATATTGATCAGCCTCAGCGCCTGCCAAGGGCTGGAAGGCATCCAGGTCCAGGGCGTCGACCTGGGCAAGCTGGCCAGCGCCGGTCAGCACCTGACCAATATGGGTCAGAAAAGCGCCGACGAAGAATTGGTCATCGGTCGCAACACCGCGTCCGTCCTGCTGCAAAAAGCCTCGGTATTGAACAATCCGGCGCTGCAGACCTACGTCAACCGGGTCGGCCTGTGGGTCGCCCAGCACAGCGAACGACCCGACCTGGAATGGCGCTTCGCCGTACTCGACAGCCCCCAGGTCGCGGCTTATGCGGCGCCCGCGGGTTATATCTTCATCACCAGCGGCATGCTTAAGCGCATGCAGAGCGAAGCCGAACTGGCCGGCGTGCTGGCCCACGAAGTCGCTCACGTGGTGCAGCAGCATCACCTCAAGGCGATCCAGAAACAGGCGCAAACCGGCCTGCTCACCGACCTCGCGACCCTGGCCGTGCAGGCCGGCGCGGCCAAGGACGGCGATACCGGCAAAACCGCGCTGACCGATAAATTCACCCGCAGCGTTGGCGATCTGTATGCCCGCGGCCTGGATCGCGGCGATGAATACGAAGCCGACGCCATGGGCGCGGTAATCGCCACCCGCGCCGGCTACGATCCTTATGGCCTCGCCGGAGTGCTGCAAACCCTGGGCACCATGCGCCAGGACGACTCGGCGCTGACCGGCTTTCTCAAGGTCCACCCCAATATCGGCGACCGTCTGCAACGCCTCGAACCTATCTACCAGCACATCGACGCCAATGCCGGCGGCCCATCACAGAGCCTGGATATGCGCTATCGCCAGGCGTTGGGGATGGGTCACTATAGATAAGGCCCTTAAACAGTATTAACTTTTTGTTTGATCTATGGCCGCCCTGGCGGCGTGCAAGATCATCGACCGATATGGAATGGCCGCAATGGCCCCGCAGACGCGCGGCCGTCATGCAGTTGATCGAGCGCGAGTGTGGCGTGACTCTGTCAGTGCGCTCGGTAGGCAAATATCTGGCCCGCTGGGGCTTACTCCCCAAAAGCCGATCAAGCGTGCCTACGAGCGGTCTCCGGCAGCTGTACAGACCTGGCTGGAGCAGACGTATCCGACCATTGCCGAGCGCGCCAAAACCGAGGGTGGCCAGATTCACTGGGGCGCAGAGACTGCGCTGGTGAATACCGACGTGCTGGGCCGCAGCTATGCCCCTAAAGGTCAGGCGCCAGTCACGATGACCATTGGTGGGAAGCGCCAGAAGCTGTCGATGATTGCCAGCGTCACCAACCAGGGTAAAGCCCGCTGGATGATCATCGACGGTGCGTTCAAACACGAGAAGCTGATCGAGCTCTTTGAGTTACTGATTAAGGATGCCGGACGCAAGGTGCTCCTGATTCTGGACAATCCGAGTGTGCACCATTGCAAGCCGGTGAAGGCGTGGCTAGCCGCTCACACCTAACAGATCGGGTGTTTTACCTGCCGAGCTACAGCCCTGACCTCAATCCCGAAGAACGCTTGAATGCGGATCTCAAACACGTGATCCGCTCCAAGGTGCCGATACGAACCGGAGCCAACGGCCATTTGGGCAATAACCTGGTCAGGGCACTGCTCGAACAAGGCTATCGAGTCAGGGTCGGGGTCCGCGATCTGGCCAATGAGCAGCCGTTCGAAGGACTGGACTGCGAACGGGTCTACGCCGAACTTGAGGACAAAGCGGCGATGCTCAAGGCGCTGGAAGGTGTCGAAGTGCTTTATCAGGTGGCCGCGGTGTTCAAGCACTGGGCGTCCGACCCGGAAGTGGAAATCGTCAAGCCCAATGTCGAAGGCACGCGCACCGTGCTCGAAGCGGCGGCGCAGGCGGGGGTCAAGCGCGTGGTGTATGTCAGCTCGGTCGCCGCGGTTGGTCATAACGGTCAACCCTTGAATGAAGACTGCTGGAACCCGGACCTGAGCAATCCCTACTACCGCTCCAAGATTCTCTCCGAGCAGATGGCCTGGCAAGTCGCCCACAAGCACAATCTATGGATGGTCACGGTATTGCCCTCGGCAATGATCGGCCCATATGCCTATCGCCTGACCGACACCATGGCGTTTATCGACAGTGTCGAGAAAAAAGCCGTGCCTTTGGACCCAAACTTTCACTTCAACTTCGTCGACGTGCGCGATGTGGCAAACGCCTGTATCGCCGCCGCGAACCAGGGCGTTGCCGGGCAGCGCTATATTCTGGCGAACCGACACAGCTCCCCGCTCAGCGCCATAGTGGCAGCCGCCAATATCGCGGTGCCCGGCTACAAGCTACCGCCGCGAGCGCCGAAGTGGCTATTGCTGAGCGTTGCCTGGTGCAGCGAAGTGGTCGCCAGGCTGACCGGAAATCCGGCGCAGCTGACCTTGAGCCAGGTGCAGACTTTCTATGGCGTCAGGCAGGAATACGCCATCGACAAGGCATTTAAGCAATTGGCCTATCGACCCAGACCTCCAGCACAGGCGCTGCTGGAAACCTTCGCCTATTTGCGACAAAGGCCAGCGGGCTGAAGCCCGCAGCGCTGTTTTCCCGTGGCTCAGCCGTGGAAACTCCAGAGTCGCGGGTCGATAGCGGATTTAACCTAGGGGTCTGTTGCCGTTTCTGCGCGACCGCGCCACGGCTGAGCTAGTCTGATCCCTATGAAGCTCATACCGCCTACTAAACGCTTTGCCTGGTTGTTGACCGTCATCCTGGCGGGCATTCAGTTGCCCTGGGCACAGGCTGGGGCAGCCGAGCAGACGCCTGTGCGTGTGGGTTATATCGAATTCCCGCCCTATTCCTACACCGATGCGCAAGGCCAGCCAGCCGGGCATTTGCTGGAGTTTTTCGAGCTGGTGGCGCAACGTGCCGGATACCGGACACAATTTATCGAGTACCCCAGTTACCGCCTGTTCAAGACGATGGAAAGCGGCCTGGTCGATATGAGCCCCTCGCTGGTGCACCATCCGGTGATGTCGCAGTACACCCTGCGCAGCCGCTACCTGATTGCCCGGGTACTGCTCAATCTGTACTACCAGGATCAACCGCCACCGGCGCGACTCGAAGAACTGCGCAATGCGCGGCTCCTGCTGATCCAGGGCCTGGTTTATTCCGGCTTGCCTCTGGCGGCGGTAGCCGAGAATCCGGCCAATGCCGTGGTCACCAGTACCGCCCCGACCCACAAAGCGGCGGCGCAGATGATGCATCTGCGCCGGGCCGACTACCTGCTCAATTACCAGGACCCGGCGGAATCCGGCTTCAAGGAGGCCGACCTGCCGGTGCTGCCTTATGTCACCCTGTTGCAGCAGGACTTCACCATGGCGTTTTCCCAAGCATCGCCCCGCGCCCAGCAACTGCGCGACGACTTCGATAGCGCCATAGACGCGCTGAAGGCGGAAGGCCGCTTGCCGGAGAAGTACCGTGCGATTTTTCCTTACGCCGACGAATCGCCCCAGCCGTAGTAACAGCTGCTCGGCGGCAATCCAGCCCCAGCGAAATTGCCAATAAGCTCCGGCGAGGCCCGCAACTACGCCGGGCACAATTAACGGAAGGCCCCTACGCACATCGTGAGCGGATCTGCCGGCTGCTCGCCGGCTTATTGATCTCAAGCAAGAGGCGTCGCGCGCTTCGCCTTAGGCTATGACGGCCCAATCCCCCCCGTCATCGCGAGGTTCTAGATGAGCATCACGTCCGCCAGCATCTGCGCAGCCGCCGAGCAACTGCGAGGCCTTGTCGGCTTCAATCGGAAAACCGGTCAGCACATCGTGCGTTTCAGCGAGGATTCGTTCGGCATGGATGTACCGGACAACAGCATCATGCCGGTATCCGAGTTCGTCTGGAGCCCGCTTGAGAGTGGCTTGATGAGCCTCAGCCGCGCGCGCCTGCAATTGCTTCTTGAGCAACGCATCGACGACCGCCTGAATATCGGCGAAGCGCTACGGGTGTATATGCGTCGTGAGGACCTGCCGGAAATTACCGCACAACGCAGCCTGCGGCCGGCCTGAAATCGCAACGGCACTTGTAACGCTGCACACTCCAGGCGCTCAATTGGCATGCTGCCCAATTGCCAGCCTGAAGATACGGAGACTGCATGCGCCTCGACCACTTGTTAGCAACACTGGCTATCGGCCTGCTACTGGCCGGTTGCGCCAGCACTGCGCCGCCCACAACAGACTCCCAGATCAGCCTGCCGCTGCTGCCGGGCTGGTTCGATGGGCAGAAGGTTTACTACATCACCACCGACAGTTCCGATGCGCAGATGGCGACGGTGATGCAAGCCAACTACGTTCCGCGTCTGGCCAATGCGCTGCCGGATGAACCCGGCCCTCATCCCCTGGCGACCTACGACCGCATCTATAAATTCGTCGATCAGCCGCAGCCCAGCGTCCTGCCCTCGATCCCGCAACCGCTGGGCGCCGGTAATCAGGACAATGCCTACAGCCCGCTCTGGCATCTCTACAACGTGCGCTGGAACCCGGGCCAGAACGTGCGCGAACTGCGCTCGGCGGACCAGGTGCTGAGCGCCCAGGAGCAAGGCCAGATCAGCATCGAGGCCAGCGGCATCATCGTCAATTGCCCGGTGGTGCGGGTGGCCGAGCGGGTTCTGCAAGCGCCTTAACGGGCCTGCAGATGCCCTTGCAAAAGTTATAGGTTTACTGCAGTGCGTGGATCAGAACGGCGCCGGGCACTCGAAGCGCATGCGCTCGCCGCTTTGCGGGTGGCTCAGGGCGAGCATGCTGGCGTGCAGGCACAGGCGTGGATAGGCCGCCAGGGCTTGTTCGTGGGCGTAGAGGCCATCGCCGAGCAGCGGGTGGCCGATGGAGAGCATATGCACGCGCAATTGGTGTGAGCGGCCGGTGATCGGCGTCAGTTCGACTCGGCAGTGATCGTCGCAGCGCTCGAGGATGCGCCAGTGGGTCAGGGCGTGTTTGCCCAGCTCGTGGTCGACCACGTGGCGTGGCTTGGTCGGCGGGTCGTAGCGCAGCGGCAGGTCGATGCTGCCGCTGTCCTGCTCGGGTTGGCCCCAGCACAGGGCGGTGTAGGCTTTTTCGGTCTCGCGGTCATGGAACTGCCGCGACAGTTCGCGGTGGCTGTCCGGGTCGCGGGCCAGGACGATGATCCCCGAGGTTTCCCAGTCCAGGCGATGGACGATACGCGCTTCCGGGTAGCCGTTTTCCTGCAGGCGGGTGACCAGGCAATCCTTGTTGTCCTCGGCGCGACCGGGCACCGAGAGCAGCAGGGTGGGCTTGTTGATCACCAGCAGGGCGGCGTCCTGATGGAGTATTTCTACTTGGCTGAGGGGCATGGGAATTCTTGTGAAGAGGCTTCGAGAGGCTGCTGGTGGGCGCGGGGCGGCGTTCCGCTTTAGTCGCGACAGTTTTGCTTTAAAGCTTCGCGGCTAAAGCCCCTCCCACGTCGGCCGCTGTTCGCACCGTAATAAAATGGCGGCCATCAAGGCCGCCATTTATACAGGCTGTATCGACGCAACCGCAATTAACGGTCGGGCAGGGTGATATTGAGTTCCAGAATGGAACAGCTGCCCTGGTTTTCCAGCGCGACCTGGACCTGGTCCGAGTCGATATTGACGTACTTGCGGATCACTTCGACCAATTCCTGCTGCAGCGCCGGCAGGTAGTCCGGCTGGCTGCGCTGGCCGCGCTCGTGGGCGACGATGATCTGCAGACGCTCTTTCGCAATGGACGCAGTGGTTTCTTTCTTGCGTTCGCGAAAGAAGTCAAAAATATTCATTCACGACCTCCAAACAGGCGTTGCATGAGTCCTTTCTTCTGCACGTCGAGGAAGCGGTGCGCCACTTCCTTGCCGAGCAGGCGGTCGACGGCGTCGCTGTACGCCTGGCCGGCGTCGCTCTGGTCGTCGAGGATCACCGGCACGCCCTGGTTCGAAGCCTTGAGCACGGCTTGCGATTCCGGGATGACGCCGAGCAGGCGGATGGCGAGGATTTCTTCGACGTCTTCCACGCCGAGCATTTCGCCGCGGGTCACGCGCTCGGGGTTGTAGCGGGTTAGCAGCAGGTGTTCCTTGATCGGCTCTTCGCCTTTCACCGCGCGGCGCGATTTGCTCGCCAGCAGGCCGAGCATGCGGTCGGAGTCGCGTACCGAGGAGACTTCCGGGTTGGTCACGACAATCGCCTCATCAGCGAAGTACATGGCCAGGTGGGCGCCTTTTTCGATGCCGGCTGGCGAGTCGCAGACCACGTATTCGAAGTCCTTGCGCAGTTCTTCGATGACTTTTTCCACGCCTTCTTCGGTCAGCGCGTCTTTGTCGCGGGTCTGGCTGGCGGCCAGTACGTAGAGGTTTTCCAGGCGCTTGTCTTTGATCAGCGCCTGCTTCAGCGTGGCTTCGCCGTTGACCACGTTGACGAAGTCGTACACCACGCGGCGCTCGCAGCCCATGATTAGATCGAGGTTACGCAGGCCGACGTCGAAGTCGACGATGACTGTCTTGTGGCCGCGCAGGGCGAGGCCGGTACCGATGGC
>CAMPJN010000180.1 GCA_946886875.1 uncultured Pseudomonas sp. | reverse complement strand
AGCAGGTCGAAACCGAGGCGCGGGCTTAATGCTTAAACAACGGATTATCACGGCGTTGGTGTTGTTGCCATTCGCTCTGGGTGGCTTCTTCCTGCTCGATGGCGGCTGGTTCGCCTTGTTCATCGGTGCGGTGGTCAGCTTGGGTGGTTGGGAGTGGGCGCGTCTGGCTGGCTTCACTGCGCAGCCTGCGCGGGTTGCCTATGCCCTGCTGGTTGCAGCGCTACTGTTCGGCCTGTATCAGGCGCCTGTTCTGGCGCCCTGGCTGCTGCTGCTCGGGGTCGCCTGGTGGTTGGTGGCGACGCTGATGGTTTTCAATTACCCGGCCAGCAGCCGCTATTGGGGTGGTGCCCCCGGCAAATTGCTGATTGGGTTGCTGATCCTATTGCCGGCCTGGCAAGGCTTGCAGTTGCTCAAACAGTGGCCGGAAGCCAACCTGCTGATCCTGGCAGTGATGGTGCTGGTGTGGGGTGCGGATATCGGCGCCTATTTCTCCGGCAGGCGTTTCGGCAAGCGCAAGCTGGCCCCACGGGTCAGCCCCGGTAAGAGTTGGGAAGGGGTGATTGGCGGTCTGCTGGCGACCCTGTCGATCTGCGTCGGGGTGGGGCTGTATCGCGGTTGGTCGGTCAGCGCTCTGCTGTTGGCAATGGCGGGGACAATGGTGGTGGTTTTGCTTTCCGTGGTTGGCGATCTGACCGAAAGCATGTTCAAGCGTCAGTCCGGGATCAAGGACAGCAGCAATCTGTTGCCGGGCCATGGTGGCGTGCTTGACCGTATCGATAGCCTGACTGCGGCGATTCCGGTATTTGCCGCCTTGTTGTGGCTGGCGGGTTGGGGCGCGCAGTGAGCCGCCCACAGCAGATAACTGTACTCGGAGCGACCGGTTCGATCGGCCTCAGTACTCTCGATGTGATTGCTCGTCACCCGCGGCGTTATCAGGTTTTTGCCCTCTCTGCGTTCAGCCGGCTGACCGAGCTGGAAGCCCTGTGCATGATTTACCGCCCGCTGTTCGCGGTGGTGGCCGACGCCCAGGCCGCGCGCGATCTGCAGGGACGGTTGCAGGCCTCCGGCCTGGCGACCCGGGTGTTGTTCGGCGAAGCCGGCTTGTGCGAAGTGGCGGCGCATTCCGAAGTGGACGCGGTAATGGCCGCCATTGTCGGCGCAGCGGGATTGAAACCGACCTTGGCTGCGGTCGAGGCCGGCAAGAAAGTGCTGCTGGCCAACAAGGAGGCGCTGGTGATGTCCGGCGCGCTATTCATGCAGGCTGTGCGTCAGAGCGGTGCGGTGCTGCTGCCGATCGACAGCGAGCACAATGCGATCTTTCAATGCTTGCCGGGCAACTATGGTCAGGGTCTGACCCAGGTCGGCGTGCGGCGGATATTGCTGACCGCCTCTGGCGGACCATTCCGCGAGACACCGATCGAACAGCTCGCCGAAGTCACCCCCGAGCAGGCCTGCGCCCATCCCAATTGGTCGATGGGGCGCAAGATCTCGGTGGACTCGGCGAGCATGATGAACAAGGGCCTCGAGCTGATCGAGGCCTGCTGGTTGTTCGATGCCGATCCGTCGCGGGTCGAGGTGGTGATCCACCCGCAGAGCGTGATTCACTCGCTGGTCGACTATGTCGATGGCTCGGTGCTGGCGCAGTTGGGCAATCCGGATATGCGCACGCCCATCAGCCATGCTCTGGCCTGGCCTGAGCGGATCGATTCGGGGGTCGCACCCTTGGACCTGTTCGCCATCGCCCGCCTGGATTTTCAGGCGCCGGATGAGCAGCGCTTTCCCTGTTTGCGTTTGTCGCGTCAGGCGGCGGAGGCGGGCGGCACTGCGCCGGCCATGCTCAATGCGGCCAACGAGGTGGCGGTGGCGGCGTTTCTCGAACGGCGCATCCGCTTTCCCGATATCGCGCGTATCATCGATAACGTGCTCAATGCGCAGACCGTCGAAGTGGTCGAAAACCTGGATACGGTGCTCGCCGCCGATTGCCGCGCGCGTGAATTGGCAGGGCATTGGTTGAATCGTCATGATCTGGATAGCCGGCGCGGAGAAGCTTGATGAGTGCGCTCTATATGATCGTTGGCACCCTGGTCGCGTTAGGGGTGCTGGTTACTTTCCACGAATTCGGCCACTTCTGGGTGGCACGACGCTGTGGCATCAAGGTGCTGCGTTTCTCCGTCGGCTTCGGTACTCCGTTGCTGCGTTGGCATGATCGCCAGGGCACCGAGTTTGTGATTGCCGCCATTCCCTTGGGCGGCTACGTCAAGATGCTCGACGAGCGCGAAGGCGATGTGCCGCCTGAGCAGCTCGAACAAGCCTTCAATCGCAAGCGTGTGCAGCAGCGAATCGCCGTGGTCGCGGCGGGGCCGCTGGCCAACTTCGTGCTGGCCTTGTTGTTCTTCTGGCTGGTAGCGATGCTCGGCGGCCAGCAGGTTCGCCCGGTCATCGGCGCCGTCGAGCCAGGCAGCCTGGCCGCCGAGGCCGGCTTGCTGGCGGGGCAGGAAATAGTTGCGGTGAACGACAAGCCGACCAGCGGCTGGGCCGCGGTCAATCTGCAGTTGGTGCGTCGCCTGGGCGAGAGCGGCACCTTGACCGTCGAGGTGCGCGAGCCGGGCTCGACCCTCGACAGCCAGCGGCAGATCGTTCTCAACGATTGGCTCAAGGGTGTTGCCGAACCGGACCCTATAGGCTCGCTGGGCATCCGCCCGTGGCGCCCGACCCTGGCGCCGGTGCTGGCGCAGCTGGACCCGAAAGGGCCGGCGGCTGCGGCCGGCTTGCAAATCGGCGACCGTCTGCTGGCCCTTGATGGCCAGGCGCTGGATGACTGGCAGCAACTGGTCGATCGCTTGCGCGGCATGCCCAATCGCGCGGTGGTGTTGCTGGTCGAGCGCGAGGGGCAGCGTCTGGAAGTGCCGGTGACGCTGGCCGCGCGCGGCGAAGAGGAAGCGCGGATCGGGTACCTTGGCGCCGGCGTGCAGGGCGTGGAATGGCCGCCGGAGATGCTTCGCGAGGTCCGTTTCGGTCCCCTTGAAGCGGTCGGCGAAGGCTTTCGGCGTACCTGGACCATGAGTCTATTGACGCTCGATTCGCTAAAGAAAATGCTCTTCGGCGAGCTATCGGTAAAAAACTTGAGCGGGCCGATAACCATTGCTAAAGTGGCGGGCGCTTCGGCTGAGTCAGGCTTGGGGGATTTCCTTAATTTCCTCGCCTACTTGAGCATAAGTCTGGGGGTTCTCAATCTGTTGCCGATCCCTGTGTTGGATGGGGGGCACCTGCTTTTTTACCTGATCGAATGGGTGCGTGGTCGTCCATTGTCGGAACGGGTGCAGGGTTGGGGGGTACAGATAGGCATCAGCTTGGTGGTTGGGGTCATGTTGCTTGCCCTGGTCAATGATTTGGGTCGTTTGTAGCCATTACTGAATCACAAAGCTCCTGAATTTATAAAACTGTCGCCTCGAGCGGCAGATTTTTTTATCGTCAGTTGGAAATAAGAAAGGACTTCATGAAACGTCTGCTGCTACCTGCGGTACTTGCCGCATCGATGATCGCCGAAGTTCACGCCGAGTCCTTCACCATCTCCGATATTCGTGTCAACGGCCTCCAACGAGTGTCTGCGGGCAGTGTGTTCGGTGCATTGCCGCTCAATGTCGGCGAGCAAACTGATGACCGTTTGCTGGTGGAGGCTACGCGCGAGCTGTTCAAAACCGGTTTCTTCCAGGATATCCAGCTCGGTCGCGATGGCGATGTGCTGGTGATTACCGTGGTCGAACGCCCCTCGATCTCAAGCATCGAAATCGAAGGCAACAAGGCGATCAGCAGCGAAGACCTGCTCAAGGGCTTGAACCAGTCCGGTCTGGCCGAGGGCGAAATCTTCCAGCGTGCCACCCTCGAAGGCGTGCGCAACGAACTGCAACGCCAGTACGTGGCCCAGGGTCGCTACTCCGCAACCATCGAAACCGAAGTGATCCCGCAGCCGCGCAACCGTGTAGCGCTGAAGATCGACATCAACGAAGGTTCGGTCGCGGCCATTCAGCACATCAACGTGGTGGGTAACAGCGTCTTTTCCGATGAAGACCTGATCGACCTGTTCGAACTGAAAACCACCAACTGGTTGTCGTTCTTCCGTAACGACGACAAATATGCCCGCGAAAAACTCTCCGGCGACTTGGAGCGTCTGCGCTCCTACTACCTGGACCGCGGCTATATCGGCATGGATATCTCCTCCACCCAGGTATCCATCACCCCGGACAAGAAGCACGTCTATATCACCGTCAACGTCGATGAGGGCGAGAAATACAGCGTGCGCGAAGTGAAGCTCTCCGGTGACCTCAAAGTGCCGGAAGAAGATATCAAGGCGCTGCTGCTGGTGAAGGAAGGTCAGGTGTTCTCGCGTAAAGTGATGACCACCACCTCCGAACTGATTACCCGCCGCCTGGGTAACGAAGGCTATACCTTTGCCAACGTCAACGGCGTGCCGGAAGCGCACGACGAAGACAACACCGTATCCATCACCTTCGTCGTCGACCCGGGCAAGCGTGCCTACGTCAACCGCATCAACTTCCGCGGCAACACCAAGACCGAAGACGAAGTGCTGCGTCGCGAGATGCGTCAGCTCGAAGGCGGTTGGGCCTCAACCTATCTGATCGATCAGTCGAAAGCCCGTCTTGAACGCCTCGGCTACTTCAAGGAAGTCAACGTCGAGACCCCGCAGGTGCCAGGCACCGACGACCAGGTCGACGTCAATTACAGCGTCGAAGAGCAGGCTTCCGGTTCGATCACCGCCAGCGTCGGTTTCGCCCAGAACGCTGGCTTGATCCTTGGTGGCTCGATTTCCCAGAGCAACTTCCTCGGTACCGGTAACAAGGTCAGCGTCGGCCTGACCCGCAGCGAATACCAGGAAAGCTACAACTTCGGCTTCGTCGACCCCTACTGGACCGCCGATGGCGTCAGCCTGGGTTACAACGCCTTCTACCGCACCACCGATTACGACGAACTCAACACCAGCGTATCGAGCTATGCCGTGGACAGCTTCGGCGCTGGCGTGAGCATCGGATATCCGATCAGCGAAACCTCGCGCCTGACCTATGGCCTGACCATTCAGCAGGACGATATCAGCACCGGCGATTTCACCGTCGATGAGATTTTCGACTTCATGGAAGCCGAAGGCGACAGCTACCTGAACCTGAAAGGCTCGATCGGCTGGTCGGAGTCGACCCTCAACCGTGGCGTAATGGCCAATCGCGGGCATTCGCAGAGTCTGGTGTTCGAAACCACCTTGCCAGGTAGCGATCTGTCGTTCTACAAACTGGATTACCGCGGCCAGATCTTCAAGCCGCTCAGCGAGAACTACACCCTGCGCCTGCACACTCAACTGGGTTATGGCGACAGCTACGGTTCGACCTCGGAAATGCCGTTCTATGAGCATTACTACGCCGGTGGCTTCAACTCCGTGCGTGGCTTCAAGGACAGCAGCCTGGGCCCGCGCAGTACGCCGAGTCGTGGTGAGAGCGTGACCGGCAACGAAGGAACCTTTAGAGACCCGGATCAGGATCCACTGCCGTTCGGCGGCAACGTGATGGTGCAGGGCGGCGTCGAGTTGCTGTTCCCGATGCCGTTCGTCAAGGATCAGCGCTCGTTGCGTACCGCCTTCTTCTGGGATGTGGGCAACGTTTTCGATACCGCTTGCGGAAGTACCCAGGAAAGCTGCAATGGCCTCGATGCTGGTGAGTTGGCCAGCTCCGTGGGTCTCGGTCTGACCTGGATCACCGCGCTCGGGCCGTTGAGCTTCAGCTTGGCCATGCCGATCGTCAAACCCGACGATGCCGATACCGAAATATTCCAATTTTCTCTCGGTCAGACGTTCTAAGCGGCTGATTACAACGACAACGGCTTTTTGTAGGAGTGCATCGTGCGTAAGTTGACTCAACTGGTTCTGTTAAGTGCGGTAATGCTGGCAACCCCGGCATTTGCCGAAATGAAGATAGCGGTTCTTAACTATCAGATGGCCTTGCTCGAATCCGATGCGGCCAAGCGTTACGCGGTGGATGCGGAGAAGAAGTTCGGCCCGCAGCTGAATAAACTCAAGACCCTGGAAAGCGATGCCAAGCGCATTCAGGATCGCCTGGTAAAAGACGGCGATAAGATGCAAACCGCCGAGCGCGAGCGTCTGGAACTCGAATTCAAACAAAAGGCTCGCGATTTCCAATTCCAGTCCAAGGAATTGAACGAAGCCAAGGCCGTTGCCGACCGCGAAATGCTGAAAACTCTCAAGCCGAATCTCGACAAAGCGGTCGAAGAAGTAATCAAGGGCGGTAGCTTCGACCTGGTACTCGAGCGCGGCGCAGTGATTGATGTCAAACCGCAGTTCGACATTACTCGCCAAGTCATCGAGCGTATGAACAAGCTGCGTTGATCATGGCTACAGTGCAGTTCACCCTCGGTCAGTTGGCCGAGCGTCTGGGCGCCAACTTGCGTGGCGCGCCTGAGACGGTCATTCGTGGCTTGGCGGCCCTGCAGGACGCCGGCCCCGATCAGCTGAGCTTTCTGGCCAATGCGCAATACCGCAAGCATCTGGCTGCCAGTCAGGCCGCTGCGGTGTTGCTCAACGCCAGCGATGCCGATGGCTATGCCGGTGCGGCCTTGATCGTCGCCAATCCCTATCTGGCTTATGCCCAGCTCTCGCATCTGTTCGACCGCAAACCTCGGGCTGCGGCCGGTATCCACCCGACGGCGGTAGTGGCGGAGGATGCGCAGGTCGACGCCAGTGCCAGTATCGGTGCCTATGCGGTGATCGAAAGCGGCGTGCAGATCGCGGCGCAAGTCACGGTCGGCGCGCATTGCGTGGTCGGCGCCCGTTCGCTGATCGGTGAAGGCGGCTGGCTGGCACCAAGGGTCACGCTTTATCACGATGTGCGCATCGGTAAGCGGGTGGTGATCCAGTCGGGCGCGGTGATCGGCGGCGAGGGCTTCGGCTTCGCCAACGAGAAGGGCGTCTGGCAGAAAATCGCCCAGATCGGTGGCGTGAGCATTGGCGACGATGTCGAAATCGGCGCCAACACTACTATCGACCGCGGCGCTTTGGCCGACACTCTGATCGGCAATGGCGTCAAGCTGGATAACCAGATCATGATCGCGCACAACGTGCAGGTCGGCGACAACACCGCCATGGCCGGTTGCGCCGGTATTTCCGGTAGCACCAAGATCGGCAAGAACTGCATGATCGCCGGTGGCGTGGGCATGGTCGGGCACATCGAAGTGTGCGACGGGGTGTTCGTCACTGGCATGACCATGGTTACTCGCTCCATCACCGAACCGGGCTCTTATTCGTCCGGTACAGCCATGCAGCCCGCTGCGGAGTGGCGCAAGAGCGCCGCACGTATCCGTCAGTTGGACGACATGGCGCGACGCCTGCAGCAGTTGGAAAAACAGCTGGTTGCCGTGACCTCAGGCGCAGACACCTCATCTGATGCCTGAACCGGCAGATGTCGCGTTCTCCTTTCTTTACTACAGGCTTCTCTGGAAATGATGGACATCAACGAAATTCGTGAATACCTGCCGCACCGTTATCCGTTCCTG
>CAMPJN010000179.1 GCA_946886875.1 uncultured Pseudomonas sp. | reverse complement strand
GAGGAAAATCACCTTATAGATAGGCTCGCGTTTGCTCATGGCTATGCAGTTCGGACCAATGGGTTAATTGAAAGGGCGCGGATCATAGCATAGCTGCTGGACGCTGCAGGCTGACCGCATTTACCGTCCACGCGGCCCGCGCTTTATCCGTCTGACCTTGCGCCTTTTCCGCCGTCCGGCCCACAGCGCTTTTCTCGGCTGGGCCGTCACCCTATAATGCGCGGTTCTTCGAATCCCCCTTGTTGAGCACGCATGACCAAGAAGCTTTATATCGAAACCCACGGTTGCCAGATGAACGAGTACGACAGCTCGCGCATGGTCGACCTGCTGGGCGAGCATCAAGCCCTGGAAGTCACCCCGCGGGCGGAAGACGCCGATATCATCCTGCTCAACACCTGCTCGATCCGTGAACGGGCACAGGACAAGGTGTTCTCCCAACTCGGCCGCTGGCGCGAATTGAAGCTGAGCAACCCCGACCTGGTGATCGGCGTCGGCGGCTGTGTGGCGAGCCAGGAAGGCGCGGCGATTCGCGACCGCGCGCCCTACGTCGACGTGGTATTCGGCCCGCAGACCCTGCACCGTTTGCCGGAAATGATCGACGCCGCGCGCAGCAGCAAACTGCCGCAGGTGGATATCTCCTTCCCCGAGATCGAAAAATTCGACCGCCTGCCCGAACCGCAAGTCGATGGCCCCAGCGCCTACGTCTCGGTAATGGAAGGTTGCAGCAAGTACTGCACCTTCTGCGTAGTGCCCTACACCCGCGGCGAGGAAGTCAGCCGGCCAATGGATGACGTGTTGGCCGAAGTGCTGCACCTGGCCGAGAACGGCGTGCGCGAAGTCACCCTGCTCGGGCAGAACGTCAATGGTTACCGCGGTACTACCCGCGACGGCCAGATCGCCGATTTCGCCGAACTGCTGTACGCCGTGGCCGCCATCGACGGCATCGACCGCATCCGCTACACCACCAGCCATCCGCTGGAATTCTCCGATGCGCTGATCCAGGCCCACGCCGAGATTCCCGAACTGGTGAAGTACCTGCACCTGCCGGTGCAGTCGGGCTCCGACCGCATACTCGCGGCGATGAAGCGCAACCACACTGCACTGGAGTACAAATCGCGCATCCGCAAGCTGCGCGCGGCGGTACCGGATATTCTGATCAGTTCGGACTTCATCATCGGCTTCCCCGGCGAGACCGAGAAGGACTTCGAGCAGACCATGAAGCTGGTCGAGGACGTCGGTTTCGACTTCTGCTACTCCTTCGTCTACAGCTCGCGCCCCGGTACCCCGGCCGCAGACCTGCCCGACGACACCCCGGACGAGCTGAAAAAGCAGCGTTTGGCGATCCTGCAAACCCGGGTCAACCAGCAAGGCTTCGAAAACAGCCGGCGCATGGTCGGCACCGTGCAGCGCATTCTGGTCAGCGATTACTCGAAAAAGGACCCGGGCATGCTCCAGGGCCGTACCGAGAGCAATCGGGTGGTCAATTTCCGCACCGACAACCCGCGGCTGATCGGCCAGTTCGTCGACGTGCATATCGACGATGCCCTGCCTCACTCGCTGCGCGGCACCCTACTGGGCTAGCAGACTGTTGAAAAACTACCTACGTTGCCGATACGGCGTTAAAAACAGGCTCGGAATGCTCATGTACAAAAGTACACTCCGCTTCCTCGCCTGTTTTTGCCTTGTCTCGGCTGCCTCGCCTACGTTTTTCAACGGCCTGCTGAGCTAAGACATAAGCCCTGGCCGCGGCAATAGCGGCGGCCAGGGGTTGCGGCAGTGCAATCAAATCCAAATAAGGCAATGCTAAAGTCGCAGCAGCCGGAGCTTTCCCGCACGGACTGCTAGCGCTATTCTTCGCCTCACCACCCAGCCGACTGGCGGCCATCAAACGACCTTGAACACACCCATAGAACCCCATCGTTTTATCCTTGAACCCTTTGAGGCCCGCCGCTTCGCTAATCTGTGCGGCCAATTCGACGAGCATCTGCGCTTGATCGAACAGCGCCTGGGGATCGAAATCCGCAACCGCGGCAACCAGTTCGAGCTGATCGGCGCCGCCGAACACACCGCCTCCGCGGAGCAACTGCTGCACCGCCTCTATCGCGAAAGCAAAAATACCGAGCTGACGCCCGACCTGGTGCACCTGTTCCTGCAGGAGTCCGGCATCGAGGAGCTGAACAACCCCAGCGCCGAGCCGAGCATCGCCCTGCGTACGCGCAAGGGCATGATTCGCCCGCGTGGGGTCAATCAGCAGCGCTACGTCAAAGCCATCCTCGAACACGACATCAATTTCGGCGTCGGCCCGGCCGGTACCGGCAAGACTTACCTGGCCGTGGCCTGCGCCGTGGACGCTCTGGAGCGCGAGCAGATCAGGCGCATCCTGTTGGTGCGCCCGGCGGTGGAAGCCGGTGAAAAACTTGGCTTCCTGCCCGGCGACCTGTCGCAGAAGATCGACCCCTACCTGCGCCCGCTGTACGACGCGCTCTACGAGATGCTCGGTTTCGAGCAGGTGGCCAAGCTGATCGAGAAGCAGGTGATCGAGGTCGCGCCGCTGGCCTATATGCGCGGCCGCACCCTGAATAACAGCTTTATCATCCTCGACGAAAGCCAGAACACCACCCTGGAACAGATGAAGATGTTCCTCACCCGTATCGGCTTCGGCTCGACCGCGGTGATCACTGGCGATATCACTCAGGTCGACCTGCCGCGCGGCACCAAAAGCGGCCTGACCCATGTGATAGACGTATTGCGTGACGTGCCGGGCATCAGCTTCACCCACTTCAAACCCAAGGACGTGGTGCGCCATCCATTGGTGCAGCGCATCGTCGAAGCCTACGAGCGTTACGACAATCGCATTCACGGCAAGCTGGTGGATGAGGACGACGGCAATGCTTGAGTTGGATTTGCAAGTCGCCAGCGCAGCTGTCGACCTGCCGAGCGAAGCGCAGTTTCGCACCTGGTGTGAGCTCGCCCTGCGCCAGCGTAGCGCCGACTCCGAGCTGACCATTCGCCTAGTCGACGAAACCGAGGGTCGCGAGCTCAATCACACCTATCGTCAGCGCGACTACGCCACCAACGTGCTGTCGTTCCCCGCCGATGTCCCTGACGAAATGCTGGATATCCCGCTGCTCGGCGATCTGGTGATCTGCGCCCCAGTGGTCGCGCGCGAAGCGCTGGAACAGCACAAACCCCTGCACGCGCATTGGGCGCATATGGTCATCCACGGCTGCCTGCATCTGCTCGGTTACGACCATATCGAGGATGAGGAAGCCGAGGAAATGGAAGCGCTGGAACGAGAATTGCTGGCTGAATTGGGTCATGCCGACCCTTACGCCGACCACGAATAATCACTCACTGACACACAGAAGGTTCCCGAGTACCCACCATGAGCGAAGACCGATCGAGCAATGAGCAGAAGTCCTGGTTTAACAGACTGACCCAGGCTTTTGCTCATGAGCCGAAAAACCGCAAGGAACTGCTGGAAGTACTGCGCGAAGCGCATCAGAACAAACTGCTCGATAGCGAAGCCCTGGCCATCGTCGAGGGCGCGATTCAGGTCGCCGACCTGCAGGTGCGCGACATCATGGTGCCGCGCTCGCAGATGATCAGCATCAAGGCCAACCAGACGCCCAAGGAATTCCTCCCGGCGATCATCGAAGCCGCCCACTCGCGCTATCCGGTAGTCGGCGAAAGCCTCGACGACGTGGCCGGCATTCTTCTGGCCAAGGATCTGCTGCCGCTGATCCTCTCGGGCGAACAACCCAACTTCAATATCAAGGACATGCTGCGTCCGGCCACCTTCGT
This sequence comes from uncultured Pseudomonas sp., assembly GCA_946886875.1. Next base: position 3,778 of record CAMPJN010000179.1, on the reverse strand, counting down.
GCCCGAATCCAAGCGTCTCAATGTGCTGCTGCGCGAATTTCGCGCCAACCACAACCATATGGCCGTGGTGATCGACGAATACGGCGGCGTCGCCGGCCTGGTGACCATCGAAGACGTGCTCGAACAGATAGTCGGCGACATCGAGGACGAGCACGACGTAGAGGAAGACAGCTATGTCAAACCGCTGCCCAGCGGCGACTTCCTGGTCAAGGCGCTGACCCCGATCGACAGCTTCAACGAATTCTTCGACACCCAGTTCTCCGACGACGAATTCGACACCGTCGGCGGCCTGGTGATGAGCGCCTTCGGCCACCTGCCCAAGCGCAACGAAGTCACCGAGATCGGCGAATTCCGCTTCCGTGTGATCAGCGCCGACAGCCGCCGCGTTCACTTGCTGCGCCTGACCCCGCGAGTGCGCTAAGACCCTGCAGGCTGTTGTAGGAGCCAGGGGGACGCCTAATCCTTGCTGGCATCAGCGGCGAACACAATCGCCAGCAAACTGGCTCCTACCGCTGCTGTATCCGCCGCTATTGCCTTCCCCCCTTGCGCATTCCCCTCTACCCTTGCGCCACCACAATCCAAGGATCTGCATACCATGCACTGGATAACCCGTGCCGGCTGGCCCGGTAACCTGATCGCCCTGCTGGCCGGGGCCGTCACTCCGCTGGCGCTGGCGCCTTTCGATATCTGGCCGCTGGCCTTGCTGTCCATCGTCCTGTTCTACCTCGGCTTGCGCGACCTCGGCCCGCGCCAGGCGGCCGGACGCGGCTGGTGCTACGGCTTCGGCCTGTTCGCCGCCGGCACCAGCTGGGTGTATGTGAGCATTCACGATTACGGCGCGGCATCGCCGGCGCTGGCCGCCTTGCTGACCATCACCTTCGTCGCCGGCCTCGGCCTGTTGTTCGCCCTGGCGGCCTGGGTATGGGTGCGCTGGCTGCGCCGGGCCGAGGCGCCATTGGCCGACAGCCTGGCATTCGCCGCCCTGTGGTTGGCCCAGGAGGCTTTCCGCAGCTGGTTCCTCACCGGTTTCCCCTGGCTGTATGCCGGTTACAGCCAACTCGACGGCCCGCTGGCCGGGCTGGCGCCGGTCGGCGGCGTCTGGCTGATCTCCTTCGTCCTGGCGTTGAGCGCCGCCTTGCTGGCCAACACCGTCCGGCTGCGCGCGCGCAAAGTCTTTTTCGCCGCTGGCATAGTGCTGTTGCTCGGCCCCTGGATAGCCGGCCTGGCGCTTAAGGGTCATGCCTGGACCAAAGCGGCCGGCGCGCCACTGCAGGTCGCGGCCGTGCAAGGCAATATCGAACAGAACCTGAAATGGGACCCGGTGCAACTCAACGCCCAGTTGGCGCTGTACCGTGACATGACCCTCAAGGCCGAGCCGAGCGACCTGATCATCTGGCCGGAGACCGCGATCCCGGTGCTCAAGGATCGCGCTCAAGGTTATCTCGGCGCGATCAATCACCTGGCCAACGAGCGCAAGGCCGCGCTAATCACCGGCGTGCCGATCCGCCAGGCCAACGAGCGCGGCGAGCAGCGTTATTACAACGGCATCAGCGTGCTCGGCCAGGGCAGCGGCGATTACCTCAAGCAGAAGCTGGTGCCGTTCGGTGAATACGTGCCACTGCAGGAAATGTTGCGCGGCTTGATCGCCTTCTTCGACCTGCCGATGTCGGACTTCGCCCGCGGCTCAAGCGAACAACCTCTGCTGGAAGCCCAGGGCTATCGCATTGCCGCGTTTATCTGTTACGAGGTGGTGTACCCGGAATTCGCCGCCGGACTCGCCGCGCAAAGCGAGCTGCTGCTGACCATCAGCAACGACACCTGGTTCGGCCGCTCGATCGGCCCGCTGCAGCACCTGCAAATGGCGCAAATGCGCGCCCTGGAAGCTGGCCGCTGGATGATCCGCGCGACCAACAACGGCGTCACCGCCCTGATCGACCCTCAAGGGCGGATCACTGAACAGCTGCCGCAATTCGAACAAGGCGTGCTCTACGGCGAAGTGGTGCCCATGCAACAGCTGACGCCTTATCTGTACTGGCGTGGCTGGCCAATGCTGATCCTCTGCACCCTGCTGTTCGCCTGGGCACTGCTGGCCAATCGTATGGCCAAGACGGTGTAAGAAAGTCAGACCCCGTAGGGCGGGTGAAACCCGCCAAGGCCCAGGCAAGGCCCGGCGGGTTGCACCCGCCCTACGCAGCGGTATACCGACGCCGTTGGCTTAGCGGCGACTATCGCGGTTTAAACGCCGGCATCACCATTGGCCGCCGCGTAACCCAACAGACCATCTCTTACCGCCTACTCCCGGCCATACACCCAGGGATACGTCCATAAACCAACGGTCTCGTTAAGCAGCAGGCCGCTTTCCCAGACCGCCTTGCTTTCCGGCAACCAACCACCCGCCGGGCGGCCATTGGGCACGCCGAGAAAGCCCATGGGCGCGCTCAGCACCTGGAACCCCACCTGCTCGAAACTCCAGCGCGCCCTGGGCATATGCCAGGCCTGGGTCACCAGCAGCACCCGCTCGATGCCTTGTTTCTGCAGAATTTCGGCGCTGTGGGTCGCATTTTCCCAGGTGGTGCGGCTCAGCCCTTCTTGCCAGCGCACTTTTACCCCGTAATCGCGCGCCAACACTTCGGCCATCAGCGCCGCCTCGCTTGGCGGCGCGCCGTAATGCAGGCCACCGCTGACCAACAGCGGCAAACCCGAAGCCTTGGCCAGCCGCGCGGCATAGCGCACCCTCTCCAACGCCATCAGGCTCGGCTGATCGCCGCCCCAGGCCGGGTCATTCTGCTCGCGCCCGCCACCGAGCACGACTATCGCCTGCGCCTGACTGGCCAACTGGGTCCACTGTAATTCGCCCAAGGGCGGCTCGGTTTCCAACTGCCGCGCCGACCACTCCACCACCACCGGCAGGCTCATCAGCCACAAACTGCCCAACGCCAGGACGAAACAGGCTGCGGCCACCCGGGGAAAGCGCCTGCGCAACCACCAGGCGACGAGCAACAGCAGCAACAGAATGCCAGGTGGCAAGAGCAATTGTTTAAGGATGTAGCGAATCGGCATCGGGCACCTCACTTAGCGGTGCCGCGAAGCCTAGCAGTCAGAAGGGCTTTGGCAGTAGCCCAAAGCCCGCGATTAACGGGGATTGCTCGCCCGGAACAACTGCGAACCGCACGCCGAGCAGGCCTGCACACCGCGGCCCGGCTGCCAATCGGCGAGGGCATTGCACAGCGCGCAGCAGAGCTGCAAGCGCCGCCGCAGCAAGGGTTTGGCCTTGCTCGGCCGGTACTCCACGCCTCTTTGGTTCGACCAGCCGGCCTTGAGCCCGCGGGCGGGCCGATGCTCCAGCAAGGCCAACTCCTCGGCCGCCGCGTGCCAACCGCGCAACCAGTCGAGATCGCGATCCAGATAAGCGCGGATCAGTTCCAGTTCGGCTGAGGAAAGATCGCGCAACTCCAGCTCGTAAGGCGGCTCGGCTGACATACGATTCAGGTTATCGGCCTCATCCAACGCCAAGGCCAGGCGCTGCAGCAAGCGCTCATACAAGCCGCCAGTCGCCTCTGTTCGTCGCAATCCCGCCATCCAGCACCTCACACTAGGCTCGATTGTGCAGCCCATATCAGAAGCTTAGCGGTCGCCTTTGAACCGGCGCAGCCCTGCGACAAACGGCGCGCAGCGGGGCTTGGCGTCTATTCGCCAGCGCAATCAGGGTTTCCCTCAATAAGCGGGGGTCATGTATGCTACGGCGTTTCCCGAAAGCCCCCTTTCCTCAGCGCAAGTA